>JALDXK010000183.1:0-10209 GCA_032155105.1 Acidobacteriota bacterium | reverse complement strand
ACTCTCAACTGTCGACTCTAGACTGCTGACTGTTCGGGTTGACAGCATCGACACCAGTACGTGGTCCTTGCGTCGATGCCCATCTTCTTCACGTCGATCGGCGTGCCGCACGTGCGGCATGGTTTGCCGGCGCGGCCGTAGACCCACAGGCTCTCGTCGTGGCCCATGGCAGGGTTGGTCATGCGCAGGTTGCGGTAGGTCTGGATGCGCGGCGAGGCGCTCTCGACGACGTTGTCCTGCAGCAGGCCGCGGGCAAGCTCCAGCAGCCGCTCGAGCACGGGCTGTGGCACTGCGCTCGCCGGCGTGAACGGACTCACTCCGGCCATGAACAACACCTCCGACTTGTAGATGTTGCCGATGCCCGCAACGAGCCGCTGATCGAGCAGCGACTGCGCGATCGGCTGATGCCCGCTCGCCACGATCCGGCGCACCGCCTCGTCGCGATCGAATTCGCGGCCCAGCAGGTCGGGGCCGAGTTTCGCAACTGGGTCCGTCGTGGCCAGGTCCTTCGCGGTCACGAACTCCGCGACCGTCACGTTGAATGCCACCGCGACCCAGTCCGCAGTGTCAATCCGCACCCGCATCGCCTGCGGCCCGCGCCACCAGCGCTCGCCGTGCCGGTAGAGATGCCAGGATCCGTTCATGCGCATGTGCGTGCGCAGGATCAGATCGCCGCTGAACACGATCAGGTGATGCTTGCCGGCCGATTCGCACCGTTCGATCGTCCGCCCGGCGATCGGCGTGTCGACGTTGACCCGATCGAGATGGGCATAGGCGGCCTCGAACCGCGTCACCACGTGGCCGGCCAGCACGCGGTGCATGGTGCGCGCCGCGCGGTAGATGGTGTCGCCTTCAGGCATCGACCGCCGCCGGCCGCATCGGCCGCAGTTGCAGCCCCATCGCGGTGGCGCTGAATCCGGCCTCGATGAAAAAGTGGCTCGAGGTGTGCTGCACGGCCGGCTCGCCGTTGATGTCCTCGATCAACCAGCCGCGCCGCCCCTCGGGGGCGCGTTGCGCCATCGCGATTAACTCGCGCGCCAGGGCGCGGCCGACCCGCGAGCGTTCCGGCTCGTCATCCGGCAGGGCCACGATCAACTGCCGATCACCGCGGCTGATCCACGCCGCGAGCCGCCCGTTGACCATCACCACGCGTGCACCAGCGGAGCGCCTCGCCTGCCCTGAGCGAGATGAGGGTGGCTGTTCGCCCTCATCGAGTCGAAGGGGCCACGGCACCAGCACGCCGTACGGATTCGCCGGATCGGTCGCCGACATCGTCACCGTCACCATCTCGTCGCGCTCTTCGCGCGCATCGCGCAGGAGGTCGATGGCGCCCGGCTGCGCGAACTGCGCCGCGCCGAGGCCGGCGACGAAGTAGCCGCGGCGGATGCGTCCGGTCTCCTCGAGTCGACGCAGCACCGGGTAGAGCGCCGAGAATCCTCCGGGCAGCTGCTCGATGGCCGTCACGTCGCGCGTGACCACGCCGTGCCGCGCCAGGAGTTGCTGCGCCATGGCCGTCGCCCAGGTCGTGGGCGATCCGGCCGGCGTGGCCACCAGCGTCCAGCGTCCTTCCGCCGAAGGCGGGATCAGCCGCCGCGATCGGAAGGTCCCGGTTCGTGACGGCCGACGCGCCCGCTCCGGCGGCGCCGCATAGGCGCGCAGCGCATGCAGCGTGTCGTTGGTCAACAGGCCGCGCCACACCAGGTTCCAGATCGCATCCACGGTTTCCTGTGGAAACCCGCCGCCCGACGCATCGAGCAGCGGCCCAAAGAACGACGCGCCATGACGACTGAGATGCGCCACCAACTGCGCGTCGCGGCCGGTGAGGCCGTCGTTACGCGTCGGTGCGAGCGCATCGGGCGGCAGCAACGTCGACAGGTGATCGGTGAGGTACAGCGCGACGCGGCCGTCGCGATCGCCCAGCGGTTCCACGCCGACCCACGCCACCTCGCCCGCCGCCAACAACGTGTCGAGCATGGCCGGCGCGTAGTTGTGCACGCGCGCGGAAAGCACGTCGGATTCCAGCACCGATGCGGCGATGGGTACACCCTGCAGCTGCTCGACGACGTCGAGCAGGCCATCGAGGCCATGTCGCTGTCGCGCGAGCCCGTGCCAATGCACCAGGAAACGCCCGAGCGCAGTGGCCTCCACCGGCTCCACTTCCTGACGCAGCCGCGCCAGCGATCGTTGCCGCACCGTGCGCAGCACTTCTCCATCACACCATTCGCGGCCGCGACCGCCAGGCCGGAACTCGCCATCGACGACGCGGCCCGCCGCGAGCAGGCGCGCCAGCGCGGCATCGACCACAGCTGGGCCGATCCCGAGTCGCGCGGCGACGTCCTGGCTGGTGAACGGACCATGCGTGCGGCCGAAGCGTCGCACGAGATCGGTAATCGGATCCGCAACCGGCTCGAGCAACGTGTCGGGCAGCCCCGGTGGCAGCGGCACACCGATCGCGTCGCGGTAGCGCGACGCATCTTCCACGGCGATGACGCGCTCCTCGCCCGCGATTCGGACCGGCAGAATGCGCCGGGTCTTGACCAATTCATCGATCGCCGGCGAACCGACGCCGCTTTCGCTGCGCGCCACCACCTCGGCGAGGGTCAGGTCGCCCAACCGCAGCAGCAGGTCGTGCACCGCGTCGGCCGACCGGGCGTGGAACCGCGGCGGCAGGTGTTGCAGCTCGGTCTCCACGGTTTCGAGCACCGCTTCGTCGAGCAGGTCGCGTAGCTCGGTATCGCCGATCAGATCGCGCAGCTGCGATTGATCGACGGACAGGGCCTGAGCGCGGCGTTCGGCCAGCGGCGCGTCGCCGTCATACAGATAATTGGCGACGTAGCCGAACAGCAACGACGCTGAAAACGGCGACGGCGTCCGAGATTCCACCGCCACGATGCGGATGGTCCGACTGCGGATGCGGCGCAGGATGTCGGTCAGCGCCGGCAGATCGAAGATGTCGCGCAGCACCTCGCGATAGGTTTCGAGAATGATCGGGAACGATCCGTATCGCGCCGCCACCGCGAGCAGATCCGAGGCCCGCTTGCGCAGCTGCCACAACGGCGCGCGCGCACCGGGACGGCGTCGGGGCAGCAGCAACGCGCGGCCCGCGGCCTCGCGAAACCGCGCCGCAAACATCGCCGTGGACCCGAGTTGCCGTACCACGAGTCGCTCGATCTCATCCGGATCGGGAATCAGCAGCGACACGTCGGGTGGCCGCTCGCCGTCCGGATACCTCACCACGAACCCATCGTCGGACCACATCACCTCGACGTCGAGCCCGGCTTCGTCGCGGACGCGCGCCGTGGCGGCCATCGCCCAGGGCGCGTGCACGCGCGAGCCCAGCGGCGTCAGCACCGCGACGCGCCAGTCGCCGAGATCATCGCGCGACTGCTCGATCACGATGGTCCGATCGTCGGGCACCGCGCCGGTGGCGGCGTGCTGTTCGTCGAGATACGTGAGCAGGTTGCGGCCCGCGAGCGCATCGAGGCCGTGATCGCGCACGAGCGCCTGCAGCGCCTCGGCGGGTTCCTGCTTGCGCAGGTCGCGCACCAGCTTGCCGATCGACATCCCGAGCTCGACCGGACGCCCGGGGCCTTCACCCCTCCAGAACGGCATCTTGCCCGGCTCACCCGGGGCAGGGGACACCAGCACGCGATCGTGCGTGATTTGATCGATGCGCCACGTCGAGGCGCCGAGCAGGAACGTTTCGCCGGCGCGCGCTTCGAAGACCATTTCTTCATCGAGCTCGCCAACACGGGCCTTGTCTTTGTCCGCGCCAGACAGGAACACGCCGAACAGCCCGCGATCGGGAATGGTGCCGGCGTTCGCAATGGCCACGCGCTTGGCGCCCTGCCTCGCCATCACCGTGCCGTTGACACGATCCCACGTGACGCGCGGCCGCAATTCGGCAAAGTCGTCGGACGGGTAGCGGCCCGACAACATGTCGAGCACGCCGTCGAAGATCGGCCGGCTCAACTCCGCGTAGGGCGCCGCCGACCGCACCGTGCGGTAGAGATCGTCGACCAGCCAGCGCTCCATCGAAGCCATGGCCACCAGCTGCTGTGCCAGCACGTCGAGCGGGTTGCGTGGATAGCGTGATGATTCGACCTTCCCCTGGCGCATCGCGGCGGTGACGGCCGCACAGGCGACCAGGTCGCCGCGATACTTCGGAAAGATCACGCCCTCGCTGACCTGGTCGATGCTGTGGCCGGCGCGGCCGATGCGCTGCAGTCCGCTCGCCACCGACGGCGGGGCCTCGATCTGGATCACCAGGTCGATCGCGCCCATGTCGATGCCGAGCTCGAGCGACGAGGTGGCGACCAGCGCGCGCAGGTGCCCGCCCTTCAAGAGGTCCTCGATCTCGGTGCGCTGCGCCCGCGCCAGGGAGCCGTGATGCGCGCGCACGAGCGGCTCGCCGGCGATCTCGTTCAACGCGCCCGCCAGCCGCTCCGCGAGGCGCCGGCTGTTGACGAAGAGCAGCGTCGAGCGATGCGAGCGAATCAGGTCCACCAGCCTGGGATGGATCGAGCTCCAGATCGATTGCGCCACCGGCCCGCGCGAGGCCGGGCCGCTCGGCTGCTCGACGGGTTTGCCCATCTGCGCCATGTCTTCCACGGGCGTCTGCACGGTAACGGCGAGCTGTTTTGGTGCACTCGCATCGACGATGGTGACGGGGCGGTAATTGACAGCCCGATCGTCTTCAAATTCGTCATGCACCGATTCCGTGAAATCCGTCTTTTGTTTGGTCTTTGAAGTCTTTGGCTTCGTGTGTTTCGTGTTCTTCGTGTTTCGTGGCGGCGTCGCGCCGCCGAGATACCGCGCGATTTCATCGAGCGGCCGCTGCGTCGCCGACAGTCCAATCCTCTGCAGCGGCCTGCGCGCAATCCTTTCGAGCCGCTCCAGCGACAACGCGAGGTGCGCGCCGCGCTTGGTCGATACGAGCGCATGAATTTCGTCGATGATCACCGTCTCGACCGCACGCAGGCTCTCGTGCGCGTTCGACGTCAGCATCAGGAACAGCGATTCCGGCGTCGTGATCAGGATGTCGGAGGGATGCTTCTGGAACTTCGCGCGCTCTGCCGCGGGCGTATCGCCGGTGCGCACTGCGATCGACGGCGCGTGAAACGCAATGCCCCTGGCCGAGGCGACGTTCGAGATGCCCGCCAGCGGCGCGCGCAGGTTGCGCTCCACGTCAACCGCCAGCGCCTTGAGTGGCGAAATGTAAAGGACCCGGCATCGCAGAGTCTGATCTGGTACTGGCTCGAACATCAGCCGGTTGAGCGACCACAGGAATGCGGTCAGCGTTTTCCCCGAGCCCGTTGGCGCCAGGATCAGTGTGGATTCACCACGCGCGATCGGCGGCCAGCCGCGCTTCTGCGGCGCAGTCGGCCGTGCAAATACGGCGCGAAACCATGCATCGACCGCAGGGTGGAAAATCGTCACGTTCGCCAGTGTATAATTGTCGAATTCATGGGTGATGCCGGAGAAGGACTGATCGACGCTGAAGCGCGCTTGCAAGAGCGCATGGATGAACTCGAGGAAGCCCGAAAGGTCGCAAAAGATCGCGGACCCAAGGTCGACCCCGAGCACGCGCGGCAGGTGGAGTCGCTCCGCCTGGCCCGCACCGAGCTGCAACGTCAGCTCGACGTTACGACCCACGAGGCTCGTCGCAAGCAAATCGGCGAGGCAGTGGCCGAGATCGACAGACGACTCGCGGACATGCAGAAAGTAAGTAAGAAGTAAGAAGTTAGAAGTGAGATTTATTTTGAGATCTGCAAATAAATCTAAAATCTAACTTCTGAGATCTAACGTCTGCAAAGCGGCCTTCACGCCATTGGCGAATGCCAGGGGCGATGCGGGCCGTTTTTCTTTTGACGTTGTCTCCGCCCAGCGCGAGAGGCGGCGCCCCACGAGCCGCTCGGAAGACAGCCGCATGCGGAAGAGATTGGATTAGCGTGTGATATCCTTCACAAGCTGCCCAGAATTACGCGGGCGTGACATACTTTCGCAACGGGGTCCCAGTCGCGCGAGCGGGTGCGCGGCAGGGGGGTTAGGCGCACAGACATGCTTGGCTGGGGCGGAATTCTTCTGTTGGCGGCGATCGGGGTCGGTTTTGGCCTCGTCTCCGTGGTGATCTCCAAATTCCTCGGCCCCCGCAATCCCACTCCCGAAAAACTTGCGGCCTATGAATGCGGCATGCCGCCGGTTGGCGATGCGCGCGAACGGCAGTCGATCAAGTTCTACATGATCGCGATGATCTTCCTGCTCTTCGACATCGAGATCGCGTTCCTCGGCCCCTGGGCGATGGCGCTGCGGCAGTTGTCGTGGCCGGGGTTCTTCCAGATCCTCGTCTTCTTCCTCATCCTCGTGGTCGGCTACATCTACATCTGGCGCAAGGGTGTGCTCGACTGGGGACCCGAACACGATCCGGATTACGTGCGCGCCGCGAAGCCCGGACCTGCAATAGTGAAGAGATACCGTTATGGGACTCGAAACTGATTACGAAATCCCCGTCCTGACGACGTCCGCTGAATTCATGATTCAGTGGGCGCGTCGCTCGGCGATCTGGCCGGTCTCGTTCGGCCTGGCATGCTGCGCGATCGAGATGATGGCGACCGGCGCCAGCCGCTACGACCTGGCGCGCTTCGGCGCCGAAGTGTTTCGCGGCTCGCCCCGGCAAGCGGACTTGATGATCATTGCCGGCCGGCTGTCGCGCAAGATGGCGCCCGCGATGCGCCGCGTCTACGACCAGATGCCCGAGCCCAAGTGGGTGATCTCGATGGGCGCGTGTGCGTCGTGCGGCGGCGTGTTCGACAACTACGCCATCGTGCAGGGCGCGGATCAAGTGGTGCCGGTCGACGTATTCATTCCCGGCTGCCCGCCGCGTCCCGAGGCGCTGATCTACGGCATCGTGCAGCTGCAGAAGAAGATTGCCGCCTCGAAGCTCGATCAGACGCCGAAGGTCCGCCTCGCATGACCGCTGAAGAGATCATTGCCGCGATCGCCCCGGCGGTGCCCGGCGCGACCTACGTGGCGCTGGCCTCGGCCGACGCCGCCGTGACGCCGACCATCGGCGTGCCGCGCGAGCACCTCGTGGCGACGTGCCGCGCGTTGCAGGGCCCCGGCCTCGAGTTCATTGCGTTTTCCGACGTCACGGCGGTGGATTTCCATCCCAATCGCACGCCGCGCTTCGACGTGGTGTATCACCTCGTGTCGCCGCATCGCCGGGCGCGGATCCGCGTCAAGGCGCAGGTCGAGGCCAGCGAATCGATCGAGACGCTGTCGGGGCTGTACCCCGGCGCGGGCTGGCCCGAGCGCGAGGTCTACGACCTGTTCGGGATCATCTTCGACGGCCACGAGGACCTGCGGCGGCTGATGATGCCCGAGGACTGGGACGGACATCCGCTCCGCAAGGACTACCCGGTGCAGCTGCGGAAGGACGCGCAGACCTACATGCCGCTGCAGGTGACCGAGGAAGAGTTCAAGGCGAACATGGAGCGGGATCGGTATCAGCGCCAGACGTCGCCTGCGGTCAAGAAATGAGCGGGCTTCGTCTGGGCAAAGGGCAGGCGTAGTCGGTGTCCGACGAGCGGCCTCGTCCCGCCGCAGCCTTGGCGAAGGCGGCGCACGTGGTCCGGGTGCTGAAGGACGCCGCGGCCGCGCACGAGCGCATGGCTGCCGATGTGGCGCCGGTCGTGGCCGTCGCGGACGCGATTACCGCGGCGCTGAAGGCGGGTGGTTCGGTGCTGGTGTTCGGCAACGGCGGCAGCGCCGCCGACGCGCAGCACTTCGCGGCGGAGTTGGTGGGCCGCTACGAACGGGAGCGGCGGGCATGGCCGGCGGTGGCGTTGACCACCGACACCAGCGCGCTGACGGCGATTGGCAACGACTACGGCTTCGAGCGGGTGTTCGCGCGACAGCTGGAGGCGCTGGGGAAACCGGGCGACGTGGCGATCGGCATCACCACGAGCGGCAATTCGCCGAACGTGCTGCGTGCCCTCGAGACCGCCAAGGCGCGCGGCCTGGTGACCGTGGCGCTGACCGGGGCGCGCGGCGACGCGGGAACGATCGCGACGCACCACATCGCGGTCCAGGAAGAGCGGACGTCGCGGATCCAGGAAGTGCACGCGACGGTGTTGCACGTGATTTGCGAGTTGGTAGAGAGGGAACTTGGCTGATCTCCGCACAGAAACCATGACGGTCAACATGGGGCCGCAGCACCCCAGCACGCACGGCGTGCTGCGCCTGGTGCTCGAGCTCGATGGCGAAACCGTCGTGACCGTGTCGCCGACCATCGGCTATCTGCATACCGGCATCGAGAAAACGGCGGAGCAGAAGAAGTGGCAGCAGGTGATCCCGCTGGTCGAGCGCATGGATTACCTTGCCGCGCAGTCGAACAGCCTCGCGTTCTGCCTGTCGGTGGAGAAGATCCTCGGCCTCGACGAGAAGATGCCCGAGCGCGTCAACGCGATCCGTGTGCTGATCGCCGAGCTGCAGCGCCTCAGCAGCCACCTGGTGTGGTTCGGCACGCACGCGATGGAAATCGGCGCCATCACGGGCCTGCTCTACGCGCTTCGCGAGCGCGAGCAGATCATGAACCTCAACGAGCTGCTCGCCGGCTTCCGCTTTTTCCCGAGCTACTTCCGCGTCGGCGGCCTGCGCGAGGACATCCCGCGCGGCTTCAAGGAAGCCTGCCAGTCGTTCCTCGACCGCTTTCCCGGCAAGCTCGATGAATACGAAACGCTGATTACCAAGAACCCGATCTGGATGGATCGCACCCGTGGCGTCGGCGTGATCTCGTACGAGGACTGCTGCAAGTGGGGCCTGTTCGGGCCGATCGCGCGCGCCTCCGGCGGCGACTACGACGTGCGCCGCGCGTTCCCGTACATCGGCTACGACACCTATGAGTTCGACGTGATCGGCGCCTCGAATGGCGACGTCTACGATCGCTATCTGACGCGCGTCGCCGAGATGCGGGAGAGCGTCAAGATCTGCAACCAGGCCCTGAAGCGCATTCCGGCGGTTGGCGCGTGGGCCGCCGACGACAAGCGCGTCGTGCCCCCGCCAAAGGACCAGGTGTACACGGAGATGGAAGCGCTGATTCAGCACTTCCTGATCTACTCGCAGGGCTTCAAGGTGCCGGCCGGTGACGCCTACGTGCCGGTGGAAGGGCCGCGCGGCGAGCATGGTTGTTACGTGGTGTCCGACGGCACCAACCGTCCGTGGCGGGTGCACATGCGATCGCCGGGTCTGATGGCCTGCCAGGCGCTGCACAAGTTCGTTGTCGGGGGGATGATCGCGGACGTGATTGCGGTGATCGGTTCTCTCGACGTGGTCATGGGAGACGTGGATCGATGAGCTTCCATCCACCGATGCCCTACGGCACGGAGCAGTGGCATCGCTCGCAGCGCGCCACGCTGCCCGAGGGTCCCGAGTTCGCGTTCACGCCCGAGCACCGGCTGCAGTTCGAGGAGTTCGCCTCGCACTATGCGCCCGAGCACCGCGTGTCGGCGGTGCTGCACGCGCTCTACCTGGTGCAGGAGCAGCAGGGCCACATCACCAATAACGCCGTGCGGCACGTCGCCGCGGTGATCGGCTGCACCACCGCCGACGTCGAGGACGTCGTCTCGTATTACGTGATGTTCCACCGCGGCCCGGTCGGCAAGTACGTGTTGCAGGTGTGCACGACGCTATCGTGCGCGCTGGCCGGCGCCGAACGCGTGATCGAGGAGCTCACCCGCAAGCTGGGCATCAAGGTCGGCGGCACCGATCCGACCGGCATGTTCACCATCCAGCAGATGGAATGCCTCGGCGCCTGCGATCGTGCGCCGGTGATGATGGTCAACAACGAACACTGGCACGAACACCTCGCGCCGGAGCAGGTCGGCGGCCTCGTCGATCGCATGAAGACCGACGGGCTCAAGGCGCTCAATCAGTGCCATCTCTGCGAGCAGCGGATTACCGAAGGCAAGAAGACGACCACGCCATCCAAAGCCAAGGCGATGCCGGACTACGAGCCGGTGCTCACGAAATTCGCGTTTACGCCGGGCGGCGCCGAGCTCGATCACTACCTGAAGAACCAGGCGGGCTACCAGGGCCTGAAGAAGGCGCTGTCGATGACGCCCGATGCGGTCATTGAAGACGTCAAAAAGTCGGGCCTGCGCGGCCGCGGCGGTGCCGGCTTCCCGACCGGGCTCAAGTGGCAGTTCGTAG
>JALDXK010000182.1:0-10296 GCA_032155105.1 Acidobacteriota bacterium | reverse complement strand
TGTGGCCGGCCGCGTCTCGCGCCCGCGCGGTGATCGTATGTGAGCCGTTGGTGGCGGCCTTCGAATCCCACACGGCTTCGTACGGCGCCGCCGTGTCCTCGCTGCCTACGGCGATGCCGTCGACGAGGAACTGCACGCCCTCAACCGCCTTGTCGTCGGTGGCATCGGCCCGCAGGGTCACGATGCCCGCCACGGTGGCGCCGGCGCCCGGCGCCGTCACCGCTACCGTGGGCGGCGTGTCGGGGACGATGGTCGTAAACGTGACCGCGGTCGCATCGCTGCCGGCAATCTGACTGTGATCGGCCCGTGCCAGGTAGCCGGTGAGCGTATGCGCGCCGCCGGTCACGTTGGTGATCTGATGCACGCCATCGAGGGTGAGATCGATCTGCACGGGCCCGCCGTCGAGGACGAAGTGCGCATGACGGGCCTCGGTGAGATCACCTTCGGTGCTGTAGCCGATCGTGACGGTCGTGGCGGTGATAGTGGCGCCGCCAGTCGGCTGCGCAATCAGCAGCCGTGGTGGATTGTTGACCGTGATCGCGACGGCCGAGGACGTCGTGTTACTGGCCGCGTCTCTCGCTCGAGCGGTGATGGTGTGTACGCCGTTGGACGTGGTCCGCGAGTCCCACACGATTTCGTACGGTGCCGCGGTGTCCTCACTGCCCACCGCGGCGCCGTCGACGAGGAAGACCACGCCGACGACGGTTTTGTCGTCCGTGGCATCGGCTCGCACGGTCACGTTGCCGGCCACGGTGCTGCCCGCGACGGGTGCCGTCACGCTCGCCGTGGGCGGTGTGTCGGGAACCACGGTCGTAAACGTGACCGGGGTCGCGTCGCTGCCGGCGATCTGGCTGTGATCGGCTCGTGCCAGGTAACCGGTAAGCGTATGCGGGCCGACGGGTACATCGGTGATCTGATACGCGCCGTCGAGGCTGAGGTCCATGTGCACGGGCCCGCCGTCGAGGGAAAAATGCGCGTGTTGTGCTTCGGTGAGGTCGCCTTGCGTGCTGTAACTGATTGCGACCGTGGTGCCAGTGATGCTGGTCCCGCCCGGCGGCTGCAGGATCACCAGCCGCGGCGGATTGTTGACCGTGACGGTGACGGTCGATGATGCGGTGTTGTTTGCGGCATCGTGACCGGTTGCGGTCAGCGTATGCATGCCGTTCGCGGCCGTGCGCGTGTCCCATGCCACGCCGTAGGGCGCGGTCACATCCTCGGCGCCGAGGATCGCGCCATCGAGATAGAACTGGACGCCGCCAATGCCGACGTTGTCGCTGGCCGTAGCCGCGACGGCCACGCTTCCTGAAAGCGTGGCGCCATCGGCCGGCGCGGTCAACGTGATCTCGGGATCGATGGTGTCCACCGAGCCCACCGGCGTGTTCATGTCGACCTTGATTTCGGCGGCCGACAGGCTGCGATTGTAGATACGGACATCGTCGATCAGGCCGCGGTACCATTCGTCCCAGATCGGAGTGCCGCCGATCCGCAACGCCATGTTCGAGGTGTTGAGTGTTCCGGTCATCGCGCGCGACGACACGCTGACGCCATTGACATACAAACGCAGCGTGCTGCCGTTATAGGTCGCGGCCAGGTGCGTCCACACGCCGGTGCTCAACCGCGTGTTACCCGCGGCGGAGAAGCCTGCCACGCCGCTGCGCGCCCACACGATCGGCCGTTGGGCGATGCCGTTCGAATACAGCGCGTAGGCCAGGTCGTTCGGCATTTCCTTGATCAGCACGGTGCGCGTGTTCGACGACGACGATGGCCGGACCCAGGCCTCGAGCGTGAAGGCGGTGGCGAGATCGAGCGACGGATGATCTGCGATGGTGACGAGGTCGCCACGGTCCGCGAACGACAGCGCCCCGCCGAACTTGCCGGCGGCAGTCCACCCCGCGTTCGCGACCACGCCGTTGTTGCCGAGGCCCGACGAATCGGCCGCCGTGGAACCGACGCCTTCATCGAAGTTGTACGCGGCGACGAGACCGCTCTGGGCATCGACGACGCGCAAGGCCGCGGATTCCCAGTTGAGAGCCAGCGCCACGAGCGCACCGGCGACGATGATCAGCAGCGTGGGCCGGTGTAGCGAGCCGGCCCGCGCTGCACTCCGAGGCGATAGGTCGGGGGACAAAACGTGTCTCCTTCGGAAGTGAAGCGTGAGCGAGGATCTTATATTGCGATCAACGCCGGTTCGACTTACATTCAGGGTCGATCGCATGCGTCGAAAAAACTTTTCTTCGATCGTCTGTTCGGTCGTGGGATCAATCACAATTCTCGTGGTGAGTTTGTCTGCCTCGACGAAGACTTCTCATCCGCGGCTCACGCAGGTGACGTGGTCCGCGGACATCGCGCCGATCATCCAGCGGCGCTGCGTCGGGTGCCATGTGGACGGCGGCTTCGGTCCGATGCCGCTGACGCGGTTCGAAGACGCGCGCAACTGGAGCCGTGCGATCAGCGAGCACGCGATGGATGGGTTGATGCCGCCGTGGCCCGCCGCCGTCGGCATCGGCGACTTCAGCAACGATCGCAGCCTCACGCCCATCGAGATCGAATTGCTCGCGGCATGGGCCGAAGGCGGCGGCGCCGAAGGGGCGCCATCACCCGCGCCATCACCATCGATGCACGTGGTCCCTCGCACACCAGATCTGAGCAAGGAACTGCCGCAATCGTCAGACGCGAACCCGCGCGTCATGCGCTACGACGTGCCTGCGGAGAACGACGCTGAACGCTGGATCACCGGCTGGGAATTTCACCCGCGCGATCATGCCCGCGTCGAGCGCGCGGTGATCGGCATCGCCGGAACCGGCCGAGTGGCCTCGTGGATCCCCCCCGAGACGATGGTCTCGTTCCCGGACGGGGTCGCGCACCGTCTGCCGCCGCGGTCGACGCTGACCGTTGACGTCCACTATCGGAAGTCATCGTCGCCGCTGGCACAGGGCGGCCGCCTGGCGCTCTATTTCGGCGCGACGCCGCGGCACGAAGTCCACCATCGTACGCTGCCGTGTGGCGCGACCGTGCTCGACGCCGATGTTGACCTGCTGGCGATCGAGCCGACGGCCAACGAGTCGGGCGCGATGGTCGAAGCGGTGGCGCGGCGGCCCGATCGTTCGATCGAGCCATTGATCCTGGTCCGCCGTTACCTGACGTGGTACGTGCCGACCTATCGCTTCCGGTCGGCGGTCCGCTTGCCGCGAGGGTCGCGGCTGGACGTGCGATCGAGTGCCGGCACGTGCGGTGCCGGGCTGGACTACGTTCCCGCGCGCTGACGGTCTGCGACCGGGATCGTGAAGGAGGCGGTGATGACGCGTCCGCGGCGTTGAAACTGCACCCAGACGCGCTGCATGCCCGGGCGCGGGAACAGCAACTGAAACGCGACGTCCGACGTCGGACTGTCCTGGACGACCGGATGACTGTGTGCGGCTGCGCTCAGGTCGGCGCTCACCGACACGAGATGGCCCGGCGCGCCGAGGTACGGCTCGAGTCCGGACGCCGGCGCTCCGGACGGTTCGTCGATCAACGTGAACGTCATCAGCCGTTCACCTCCGGCCACGGCATCGCGCATGGCCAGGCGGATCCGCGTGTCGCCAATGACTTTGTCGCCGAGATCGGCCGCGAGTACTGGCACCTCGTGCAACGGTCCTTCATATCCCACCGTGGTGATGGTGCGCTGGATCAACTGCGGCGCACCGCCCGTGGGCACGAGGTCCGCCATCAACTGGTAGTGTCCTGGACGCGGCAGTTCGAGGTCGACGGCGAAGGTGCCGTTGGCGCCGAGGGCCGGGTGGATGTGCGTGAAGTACTGCAAGTCACGGCTGACAACGAACAAATGGAAGAGTTTTTCGTGCAGCACGTCGAATCGCGTAACGGCGGCGCCCGTCCTGGGGTCGCGCACGTGGAAGCGGGCGCGCGTGACGGCGCCGGGGCTTGGCGCCCGCGGACTCAGGTCCACATCGAGCGCGTAACTGTCGCCGACCGCAGTGGAGACGGGGACCATCGTCATCTCGCAAATCGGGCAGCGCCCCGCTGTTGTGTTGCGGACGCCGGGATGCATCGGGCACCAGAATTCAGGCGCGGTGGCGATCACGGCGGACGGTGACCGCGAGGGCGCGCAGGCACCGGCGGCCACCAGGAGCCATGCGATGGCGGCGGTCCGCAAGACGGTTGGCACGCGCCGAGTGTAGCAGCCCCAATTGACCGTAGACGAACGACCGGGTTGGGACTAGGATGGCGCCCCTATGGTTCAGGTCGCCATCACCGTCAACGGCAAGGTGCGCAAGGCAAGCGTGGAGCCGCGCACCCTCCTCGTGCATTTCCTGCGCGAGCATCTCAATCTCACCGGAACCCATGTCGGCTGCGATACCAGCCAGTGTGGCGCGTGCACCGTGCTGCTCGACGGCCGCAGCGCGAAGTCGTGCACCGTGTTTGCCGTGCAGGCCGACGGCTCCGCGGTCACCACCATCGAGGGCCTCGCGCAAGACGGCGAGCTGCATCCGCTGCAGAAAGGCTTCTGGGAAGAGCACGGCCTGCAGTGCGGGTATTGCACGCCTGGGATGATCATGTCGGCGGTCAACCTGCTGCAGGACAACGCCACGCCGAGCGAGCAGGAAATCCGCGAGGGCATCTCCGGCAACTTCTGCCGCTGCACCGGCTACCAGCACATCGTCAATGCGATCCAACACGCAGCGACTGCGACCACCGACGCGCGGACGGTGCGCGTTGGGGTGGAGAAGGCGAGGTAACCATGGCGTCTCCCGTGTTGCCCAAGCTCGTCGGCGAGCGCGTCAAGCGGCGCGAGGATCCGCGGCTGATCCAGGGCCGCGGCACCTACGTCGACGACATCAAGATCACCGGCATGCTCCACATGGCGTTCAAGCGCAGCGACATCGCGCACGGCCGGATCACGTCGATCGACACCAAGGCCGCCGCTGCGATGGACGGCGTCGAAGCGGTCTACACCGGCGCCGACATTGCGAAGGTGCTGGCGCCGATGCCGATCGGCACGCCGTTCCCGTCGCCGCCGCATCACGCGGTGGCGGTTGATACGGTTCGCTACGCCGGCGAGCCGGTTGCCGTGGTGATTGCCTCCGATCGCTACGTGGCCCGCGATGCCGCCGATGCGATCCGCGTCAGCTACGAGACGTTGCCGGCGGTGGTCGATCCCGAGCTGGCGATGACCGGTAAACCGGTGGTCATCCATCCGGATTTTCCGAACAACCTCGCGGTGGCGCTGGTGCCGAGCGGCACAGGCGTGGCCGCCGACCTGTCGAGCGTGGACAACACCGCCGTCGACAAGGCGTTCGCTGACGCCGACGTGGTGATCAGCCAGCGCATGGTCAACCATCGCCTCGTGCCCAACGCCATGGAGCCGCGCGGCGTGCTCGCGCACTGGGAGCCGGGCAAGGACTCGATGACGATCTGGTCGTCGACGCAGAACCCGCACATCCTGAAGACGATGATCGCGGCAATGAACGGACTGGGCCAGCACCAGGTGCGCGCCATCGCGCCGGAGGTGGGCGGCGGCTTCGGCGCGAAGATCAACATCTACGGCGAAGAATACGTGGCGTCGGTCGTGTCGAAGATGCTGGGTGTGCCGATCAAGTGGATCGAGGACCGATCGGAAGCCTTCGTCGCCACCACGCACGGGCGCGACATCCTCGGCTACATCGACATTGCGGCGAAGCGCGACGGCAAGGTGCTCGCCTTGAAGATGCGGCTCATCGCCGACATCGGCGCCTACAACATGCTGCTCACGGCGGCGATCCCGCCGCTGACGATGTTGATGGCGAACGGCACCTACGACATCCCCGCGATTCGCACCACGCTGACCGAGGTGTTCACCAACAAGACGCCGACCGACGCGTACCGCGGCGCCGGACGCCCCGAGGCGACCTACTTCGTCGAGCGCGCGATGGACATGCTCGCGCGCGAGTTGCAGATGGATCCGGCGGAGCTGCGGCGGAAGAACTTCATTCCGTCGAACAAGTTCCCCTACCAGACGCAGATGGGCGCGGTCTACGACTCGGGTAACTACGAGGCCGCGCTCGATGCCGCGCTCACGGCCGCGAACTGGACCGCGCTCAAGGCCGAACGCGACCAGGCGCGCAAGGAGGGGCGGCTCGTTGGTCTAGGCCTGTCGATGTACGTCGAAGTGTGCGGCATCGGGCCATCGTCTTCGCTGCCGACCGGCGGCTGGGAACATGGCCAGGTCACCGTCGAACGCGATGGCCGTATCACCGCAACGACTGGCGCCTCCCCGCACGGCCAGGGCAACGAGACCACGTTCGCGCAGATGCTCGCGGACCAGTTCGGGATTCCGTTCGAGCACGTCACGATCCTGCACGGCGACACCGGCGTGGCCAAGCAGGGCATCGGCACCTTCGGCAGCCGCTCGCAAGCCGTGGCCGGCACGGCGCTGCACCTCGCCGGCGACAAGGTGAAGAAGAAGATGGCGCAGTTCGCCGCGGCGATGCTCGAGGCGAACGAGAACGACATCGTATTCGAGAATGGCAGCGTGGGCGTGAAGGGGGCCCCCGCCTCGGCGAAGCCGTTCGCGGCGGTGGCATCGTACGCGTACGTGCCAGTGCCGCTGCCGCCCGGTCTCGAGCCAGGTCTCAGCGACGAGGCGTTCTTCGAGCCCGCGAACAATACGTATCCGTTCGGCTGCCACATCTCGATGCTGGAAGTGGATCGCGACACCGGCGAACCCAAGCTCCTCAAGATGGTGGCCGTCGACGACGCCGGCAACCTGATCAACCCGCTGATTGTCGAGGGCCAGATCCACGGCGGGCTGGCACAAGGCATCGGGCAGGCGATGGTCGAAGAAGCCGTCTATAACGACGATGGGCAGTTGATGACGGGATCGTTCATGGACTACGCGATGCCGCGCGCGATCGATTTCCCACGATTCGAACTGTCGGCCACCGTGACGCCGACCCCCGTCAATCCGTTCGGCGCCAAGGGCGTTGGCGAAGCGGGCACGCTCGGCTCGACGCCGAGCATCGTCTCCGCGGCGGTGGACGCCTTGAGCCCGCTCGGCGTGAAACACATCGACATGATGCTGCGGCCAGAGAAGCTGTGGCGGTTGATCAGGTCTGCGTCATCTGCGAATTCTGCGGCTCAGGGAGGGCAGTCATGATCCCCGTTGCCTTCAGCTACGAGCGCGCCGCGTCCGTGGACGACGCGGTGGCGAAGCTTGGCGCCGGCGACGCCAAGCTGATTGCCGGCGGGCACAGCCTCGTGCCACTGATGAAGCTGCGCCTGAGCGAACCAGGCCGCTTGATCGACATCGCGCGCATTCCCGGTTTGGCGGGCATCCGCGCCAGCGGCGGGAGGATCGAGATCGGCGCCACGACGGTGCATCACGAGATCGCCTCGTCCGCGCTGCTGCTGGACACATGCCCGATGCTCGCGGAAGCTGCGGCGACGATCGGCGACCCGCAGGTGCGCAATCGCGGCACCATCGGCGGCAGCCTCGCGCACGCTGACCCGGCCGCCGATCTGCCTGCGGTGATGCTCGCCCTCGACGCCGAGTTGCACATCACGGGCAAGGGCGGCGCCAGGACGGTGAAGGCGTCAGACTTCTTCAAGGGCTTCTATACCGTGGACCTGCAGCCGTCGGAGATCATCATCGCGGTGCAGTTTGCACCGGTGACGACCGCCGGCTACGCGAAGCTGCATCAACGAGCCTCGCACTACGCCGTCGTCGGCGTTGCGGCGGCGCTCGACATCAAGGGCGGCATGATTCAATCGGCGCGCATTGGACTGACCGGCGCGACGACGCACGCGATGCGGTTGACCGGCGTGGAGAAGGCGCTGGCGGGGCAGAAGGCGAGTGCCGACGCGATCACGGAGGCTGCGGCGACTGCCGGCAGCGCCATTGAGGATCTCAATGCCGATCTCCACGCGAGCGCCGACTATCGCCGCGCGATGATTCCGGTGTTCACTCGGCGCGCGCTGGGCAAGGCGTTGTCACGAGCATAGACGGGACACAATCGTACGTAGAGGCGGGACTTCAGTCCCGCCTTCGGCCGGGCGGGTCTTCCACCTTCGCGCATTGCGCTACGGCGGACTTCGAAAGGACCCGCCCCTCCGTGTTTCAGGCCTTCCCCTGCATGCAGGCAAAAAACCTGTCCTGCATCATCTTCGCGGCGCTGCCCATCAGCCGCTGACCCAGACGGGCGATGGCGCCGCCCGTCTGCACGGTACCCGCGACGTCGACCACGGTGGTGCCGGCCTCCTCGCGCAGCGTGATGGCGGCGGCGCCCTTCACGAATCCGGGCCGGCCCTGGCCTTCTACCGACAGCGTGTACGACGAGGGCTCGACCTTGTTGGAGATCACCACGGTGCCGTCGTAGGTGCCGGTAATCGCAGCCAGGCCGATGGTGATCTTCGCCCGGTAGCGGTTCTGGCCATCGGGCTCGAGCGTCTCGCAGCCAGGGATGCACGCCGCGATCGACGCCGGATCGAGCATGAGGTTCCACACGCGATCGCGAGGGGCGTTGAACGTGTACGAGCCGGTGATGTCCATGGCGTTATCGGCGTCTTTCGAGGGCGGAGAGGTGGACGGCTAGATCTCGTACGTCGCGCAGCGTGCGAACCGGCAGGAAATCATCCACGAACGGCAGCGCCGCCTGCAAGCCCTGCGTCAGCGGGGCAAAGTCGAGGGTCCCGATTAGCGGGTTGAGCCAGATCAGGCGGTGGCAGCTGCGGTGCAGCCTGGCGATTTCCTCGCGCAGCACGCGCGGTTCGCCGCGATCCCAGCCGTCAGAGATCACCAGCACCACGGGACCGCCGGTGAGCGCCCGTCCGCCCCAGCGTTGATGAAAGGGGCGCAGCGCGGCGCCGATGCGCGTGCCGCCCGACCAGTCCTGCACGGTCCGCGCGGCGGCGGCGATCGCGGCATCGGCTTTCGGCGTTCGCAATTCCATCGTGATGCGCGTGAGCCGGGTCGAAAACAGGAACGCTTCCACCCGGCGCGCCGTGCGCGCCAGGGTGTGCGCGAAGTGGAGCAGCGTTCGCGAATAGCGCTCCATCGATCCGCTGACGTCGCAGAGCAGCACGATCGGACGCAGCCGCACCTTGCGTTGGCGTCGCGGCAGCTGGATGATTTCGCCGCCGGTGCGCAAGCTCTTCGCCAGCGCGCGCCGCAGGTCGATGCGGGGTCCACGTCCCGGGATCCAGCGTCGCGTTCGGCGCACGCCGGCCTGCCACGACAGGTTGGCAATGGCCGCCCTGGCGAGGGCCAGCTCGCCGGCGGTGAGCGACGCGAAATCCTTTGAGGCGATGGTCTCGGCGTCGCTCCAGGTGCGGACGGCGACGATACCCTCGACGGATTGGGCAGCGTCCGGGTCTCCAGCGCCGTTCGACACGCTGGCAGCCGAGCGATCCGCCTCCGCGCGCTGCATCTCATCCGCGCTACGTCGAGACCGTGCCTTCTGGTCGAAAAACTCGGAGAAGGCCCGGTCGTAGACGGGGAAATCTTCGTGACGATGGACGAGCAGCGTACGGCAGGTGTGAAAGACCTCGTCGCGCGAGCTGAGGTCGACGTGCTGCAGCGCCTCGACCACGTCGATCACACGACCGGTGTGTACGTCGAGACCGGCGGCGCGCAAGGCCCGGCCGAAGGCGAGGATCTTCTCGAGCAGGTTAGCCTGCCGCATGCGCGATGAGTCCGGAGAGGGTGCCGCCGCGCATCGCGTCGATATCCTCGCGTGCCTTCAGCAGCACGCCAAGCGTCTCGTCGGCCGTGGCGGCGTCCAGCGTGGTGCGATCGAGTGCCACCAGCGCCGCCACCCAGTCGAGGGTCTCCGACACGCCGGGCCGCTTGTAAAGCTCGTGCTGCCGCAACGCCTGCACGACCGCGGTGACTTGCGCGGCGAGTTCGGCCGGGGCGTGGGGCACCCGCTGCCGGACGATGGCCAGTTCCTTGTCGAAGTCCGGATACGCGATCCACTGGTAGAGGCAGCGCCGCTTGAGCGCGTCGTGCACCTCGCGTGTGCGGTTGGAGGTCAGGATCACGAGCGGCCGATGGGCGGCCCGCACGGTGCCGAATTCGGGAATGGTGATCTGGAATTCGGACAGCAGTTCAAGCAGGAAGCCCTCGAACTCCTCGTCGGCGCGATCGATCTCGTCGATCAGCAGCACCGCCGGCCTGGTGCGCGCCGGGTCGATCGCCTGCAGCAACGGCCGCTTGATCAGGAACGGCTCGCTGTAGATCTCCTTGCGCGCGCCGGCGCGGTCGACGCCGCCGGCGGCATCGAGGATGCGCAGTTCGACAATCTGTCGCGCGTGATCCCATTC
>JALDXK010000181.1:0-10311 GCA_032155105.1 Acidobacteriota bacterium | reverse complement strand
ACCATAGACAGCACTGCCACGACTGAGCCGAGCGTGAACGGATCCGTTGGCGACAACCCATACAACACACTCTTCATCGTCGACGCGACCGCGACACCGCCGGCGAGGCCGATGGCCAGGCCGATGGCGAGCAGTACCAGCGATTCGCGCGCCACGAGGCGGACCACGTCGGAGGCGCGCGCGCCGAGGGCCATGCGGGTACCGAATTCGGCGGTGCGCTGCGCGACCGCGTACGACACCACGCCGAAGAGGCCGGTACTTGCGAGCACCAGGGCCAGCAGCGCGAACCCGGCGAGCATTCCGATCACTACGTAGTCACTTGACGCCGCCTGCGCGAGCCCTTCGTCGAGGGTCATCAGGTATTCGATCGGCACGACCGACGCCTGCGCCGCCACGATGCCGCGGACCTGGCCGGCGAGGCTGCCCGGATTCGCGGACCGCACCACGAACGCAACACGGCGCGCCGAGGCATCGAGAGGGATCCACACCCTGGCCGGCGGTACCTCGGTGCGATCGGTGTTCGCCACGTCGCTCACCACCCCGATCACCCGCGCCTGCACCTGGCGATCCCCCTGCGCCACGCTGAGGGTGCGCCCCACCGCGGTGTCGACGCCGCCGAAATACCGACGCGCCGTGGTCTCGCCGATCACCGCCACATCGCGGGCGCCATCAGTCCACCAGGATCCGGCCATCATCTTCAATCCGAGCGCGGCATCGGTCTTTTCTGTCGCGGCGGTGACGGTGGCCGTCGGCCGCGCCTCTTTCGCGTCGGCGGCGATGTTATCGATGGTCATCGCCACCGGCCCGCTGTCGCCAAGTACCGGTAACGCGCTCAGCATCGCCACCGTGTCGATGCCGGCAACGGCACGCAACTGGTCGCGCGTGGCGTCGGCAGCCGCGCGGGCCTGGCCGTCCGACGGATACAACGCGTCGTTGAACTCGAGTCCGAAGACGAGCAGCCGGCTGCTGTCCATGCCGGTCGGCACCCCATACACGTTTCGCATGCTGCGCAGCGCCAGGCTCGATACGGTCAGCAGGATCACGGCGAGGGCCACCTGCACGACCACCAGCGCGCCGCGTCCGCGCATCGATGCGGTGGCGCCGCGCCCGCCGCCGGCGGCCAGCACCTGGCGCATGTCGGGGCGCGACAGCTGGCGCACCGGCGCGATGGAAAAGACGAGCGGACAGATCAGCGTGAGCGCGGCGATGAAGCCCAGCTCGTGGAGATCGATGGTCAGCTGCTGGAAGACCGCCTCGGCGGAAACCGCCCGGATGCCCTGGAGCCCCGCCCACGCGATCGGCAGCGACATCACCGCGCCGGCGATGGACAGCACCATGCCCTCGGTGACGAACTGCCGGATCAAGCGGCCTTTCTTCGCGCCGAGGGCGGTGCGCACGGCCAGCTCGCGCGCACGGGCCATGGTCCGCACCATCACGAGATTCGAGACGTTGGCGGTGGCAATCGCCATCAGCAGACCAATCGACAACAGGAACAGCGCGATCACCACCCAGAAGCCGTCGCCGCCGATCAGATCGCTGATCGGCACCAGGCGCACGCTCCATCCGCCATTGGTGCGGGGGTATTCATTGGCGAGCGCGGCGCCGATCGACGCCATCTCGGCGGCGGCCTGGTCGAACGTGACGCCATCCTTCAACCGCGCCATGAAGCGCAGGTTGCGGGCATCGCGCGGTCCCTGAGGATCGAGGGCGAGCGGCAGCCACACGTCGATCTCGCCGATATTGCCGAACTCGATGTCGGGCGACAGCACGCCGACCACGGTGTAGTGGTCGCGGCCAATCTGCAGCGTGCGGCCGATCGCATCCTCGCGCCGATCGAACTCGGCCACCCAGTATCGATGCGAGAGCACCATCACCGGCGGCGCGCCCGGGCGATCGTCGCCGGTCGTGAAAGTACGGCCAACGAGCGCGCGCTGCCCCATCGCCGCCAGGAGATCGGCGCTCGCGTAGGTGACCATCAAGGTTTGCGACTGGCCGTTGCGAATCAACGGCGCGCGGCCATCGCGCATCACGGCGAGTGTCTCGAGCGTGGTGGTGCGCGCGGCGTAATCGAGGAAATCGGGGCCCGACACCCGCGCGCGCGGGTTCGAGCCCTGCTGATCGCTGGCGAAGACCGAGACCACCTTCGCGTTGTCGTCAACGGGCAGGCCGCGCAGCAGCGCGAGATCGGCGAAGGCAAATCCGATTGTCGCCGCGCCAATCGCGAAGGCAAGCGTGAGGACAATCAGCGCGGTGGTCCCAGGCGCGCGTGTGAAGCTGCGCAGCGCCGTTTTCAAATCGGTCGAGAACTCGAACCACATCACGCTTCTCCTCGGATAGGTCAGGGATTCCTGCGGCGATCCGCTCACCAGGTAACGGAGCGAGAGACGAAACGTCTGGTGCCAGTACCACCAGGCAGTCTGCTGCTGGAACTCTTCGAGCAGATCACCGCGAATGCTCTCGCCGCGCTTGCCCATCGGCAGGACGCGCGTCAGCACCCAGTCGGCGAGCCGCGGTGGGCGAATCATGTCTCGCTCAGGATCTCGTCCAGGCCGTTCCACAGTTCGAGCAGCGTCTTGCGCGAGGCGCGCAGTGCCTTGAGGCCGTCGGCGGTGACGCTGAACCGCCGCTGCGGCAGGCCATCGCGGCCGGCGTCGCCGCTTTCGGTGGTCCACCGCACGAGCTTTTTCGCCTCGAGACGATCGAGCGTGGTGTAGAACGCGCCGCGCGACGGTTCATGTCCCGAGGCGCGCGTCACTTCGCGGCGGATGTCGATCGGAAAGGCGTTCGACTCCGAGCGCAGGATGGCGAGCAGGACGCGCTGCTCGAACTCACCGAGGAAGGTTCGACCCATGGTTCACATAGTAGACGAGCCTACTTTGTGAACCGTTCCGCTTCTGTGTCTAATCGATGTCTAATCGGCGGCCTTGAACGTTGGTTCAAGCCGTTGAAGTTTCATAATCCATATTCTTGAATTCAGGCCCGCCAGTCATGGTCAAACGCTGTTGGTGACCTCATTTCTGGGCCGAAACGCGACGTGACTATAACGACCCAAGTGGCACAATAGCTGCTCTTCGGGACGTGCACGCCTGTAGTTGGGCCTAACGGCTTGCGGGTCGGGATGGCCTGTGTAGTGACCTTCGCTGGGATGAACCCGGCGTTTTGGAGGGATGGAAATGACGTTGAGAAAGACGCTTGTCGCGTCAGTGTTGCTGCTCGTGTTCGGCACGACGGCAGCCATGGCGCAGCAGCAGACCGGTGAGATCTACGGACGCGCCGCTGATAACTCCGGCGCCGTCCTGCCAGGTGTGTCAGTCACGGTTGCGGGCCCCGCCCTCATTCAGCCGCGCGTGGCCGTCACCTCGGAAACCGGCACCTACCGGGTGCCAGAGCTGCCGATCGGCACCTACTCGGTCACGTTCGAACTGGCCGGGTTCCGCACCATGAACCTCCAGGACATCCGCGTGACCATCGGCTTCCGTGCCCAGGTCAACGGCAACATGGAGCTGTCGACGGTGCAGGAAACGGTCACCGTGACCGGCGCGAGCCCACTCGTTGACACGCGCGAGACCGGCACGGCCTCGACGTTCGACCTCGAGACGATGCAGAACATCCCCTCGGCGCGCGACCCGTGGGTCATGCTCGAGCGCACCCCCGGTATCTTCATGGACCGCGCCAACGTCGGCGGCAACCAGTCGGGCCAGCAGTCGGGTTACATCTCGCGCGGCGCGACCAGCACCAACAACAAGTGGTCGATCGACGGCGTGGACATCACCGACATGGCTGCCACTGGCGCCTCCCCCATCTACTACGACTTCGACATGCTCGAGGAAATGCAGGTCACCACGGGCGGCGCGGACGTCACCCAGCAGACCGGCGGCGTCGGCATCAACCTCGTGACCAAGAGCGGCACGGATCGCTTCAAGGGCAACGCGCGCTTCCTGGTCACTGATCAGTCGATGCAGGGCGACAACATCACCGAGGAGCTGCGCGCGGCGGGCGCCGGTTCGGGCGCGCCGATCCAGAACATCCGCGACTACGGCTTCGACGTCGGCGGCCCGATCAAGAGCGGCAAGCTCTGGTACTGGGGCAGCTACGGCACGCAGGACATCAAGACCGGCGTGCTCAACTTCTACAAGGACACCCCCGAGTGCCGCCCGGGCGGCGCGCCGATCAATCCGCGCACGTCCAGCACCGAGCTGCTACGCAGCTGTCTCGAGACCGACCTGACGACCCTGAACAACTACAACTGGAAGATCACCTGGGTGCCGTTCGCGAATAACCGGTTCAACTTCCAGAACACCTGGGCCGAGAAGGTCCGCAACGCGCGCGACGCGAGCGACCTGCGCCCGATCGAGACCACCTACCGCCAGAAGGCCGTGTCGAGCGACTTCGGTACCTTCGGCTGGCTTACCGGCCCGGGGCCCTTCTGGAAGGCCGCCGACCAGCACGTGATCAGCGACCGCATGCTCGTTGACGTGATGTGGGCGCACCTCGGCAACAACTTCGTGCTCGACTTCCACGAAGACGAGCTGCGCGACGTGCAGGCGCGCCTCGAGACGACGACCGGCCTGTGGGGCCGTTCGTACCAGGCCTCGACGTTCCTCCGTCCGACCAACAGCCTCGACGTGGTCAGCACCTACTTCCTGCCGGCGACGGCGGGCGGCGACCACTCGTTCAAGTTCGGCTACCGCTGGCGCAGTGCGCACTCGACGAGCCTCAACCATCGCGGCGGCTTCATCGATGCGCGCTTCACCAACGGCGTGGCCAACTCGGCCGACATCTGGCGCGACCAGTATTCCGAGTCGCACCTCGACACGCAGGCGTTCTACGTGCAGGACACGTTCACGCGCAACCGCCTGACGATCAACCTCGGCCTGCGTCTCGATCGGCAGGATGACAACGCCTCCCCCGGCACCGTGCCGGAGAACCCGTTCTTCCCGCAGCTGATGCCGGCGATCGACTTCCAGGGCGTCGACGCGGGCGTGGTGTGGACGGACTTTTCGCCGCGCATCGGCGCCACCTACGACCTCAAGGGCGATGGCAAGACCGTCGTGTCCTCGTCGTATGCTACCTACTACGGCCAGATGGCGCCCGGCGACCTCTCGAGTCAGCTTGCCGCCACCGGCGCGGTGTTCGTCCGCTATCCCTGGACCGACACCAACGGTGACACGTTCGTGCAGCCGAATGAAGTCAACACGTCGGTGCCGTTCCTGAGCAAGAGCAACGCCTACGACCCGGCCAATCCAACCAATTCCCTGGCACCGGCCGTGATCGACCCGAACATCAAGAACGATCGCACGCGCGAGTTCATCGCCGGCTTCGATCGCCAGGTCGGCTCGCAGATGGCGTTCGGCGCCAGCTACATCTGGCGCAAGTACGACCAGTTCGATTGGACGGATCGCCTGAACTGGGATTCGAGCAACTACCGCTCGGTATCGTTCACGCCGACCACCTGCCCTGCCGGCGCGCGCTGCGAGGCGGTGACCTATTTCGAACCGACCACGCAGCTGCCGTCGGCCACGCAGTACACCAACCGCAACGGCCTGGTCCGCGACTTCAACGGCTTCGAGGTGACGTTCGCGAAGCGCATGGCGAATCGCTGGTCGCTGAACGCCAGCTATGCCTACAACGACGCCACTGAGACGTTCGAGACGTCGGCGCTCGAAGATCCGACGTGCATCCAGAACGTGTGCCCGAGCACCAACGCCTACGCGCCCGAATCGGGCGGCAGCGGCATCGGCAACGTGTTCCAGAACTCGAAGTGGCTCTTCAAGGTGAACGGCCGCGTCCAGCTCCCGTGGGAGATCAACCTCGCGGGGAACATGCTGAGCCGCCAGGGCTTCCCGTTCCCGCAGTCGGTGCTGACGCCGAACCGCGCCAATGGCGGCGGCCAGGCCCAGGTGCAGCTCGACCCGATGGGCGACATCCGCTACGACAACATGCTCACGATGGACCTCCGGCTCGATCGCCCGTTCCGGTTCGGTTCCGTGTCGCTCATTCCGGCGCTCGACCTGTTCAACGTGACCAACTCGAACACGGTCCTGGCGCAGAACCGCAACCAGGCGGCCACCAACGCCAACGTGATCAGCGGCATCATGCCGCCGCGCGTGGCGCGTATCGGCATCACGGCTCGCTGGTAAGAACGACGCTCGGTTAACACGAAGGCCCGTGGGGGAGACCTCACGGGCCTTTCCTTTGTACGCGTCTTCCGCCGGGGCGGCAATTCTTGCCGGGGGCGGCACTGCTTGCCGGGGGCGGCACTCCTTGCCGGAGATCGCACTTCTTGCCGGGATCTTTTCCGGCGATAATCACCTCCCCGGCGATGTTCACTCCCCCGGCAAAATTCTTCGCCCCCGCTGCAATCGTCCTGACGGCGCTTTTTCTGCGCCTGGTAGCGGCGTTCGTGCTTGGCGAGCTGCCAATCTCCCGCACGCCGCAACTGGATTCGGCCGCTTACCTGTCGTGGGCGCGTGCCCTGATCGACGACCCCTCGTTCTGGCCCGCCTATCCCGAGCACGCGCCCGGCTACCCGGTGTTCATGGCCATCGTGCTCGCGCTGACCGGAGGCTCGCTGACCGCGGTTCGCGTGGTGCAGGCCGTGCTCGGCGCGCTCGGGTGCGTGCTGACGGCACGAGTCGCCGCACGCACGCTCACGCCGAAGGCATTCCTGCCGGCGGGGTTGTTGCAGGCGCTCTATGCGCCGCTGATCTACATCGACAGCGCGCTCGTCGCGGAAAGCCTGTTCGTGTTCCTGCTGATAGTCACGCTCGACCTCGCGACGTCCGCACACACGCGCAAGCAGTGGCTCCTGTGCGGCGTCGTGCTCGGGCTCGCGGCCGTGGTCCGTCCGACGGCGCTGGTGTTGCTGCCGGCATTCGCGATCGTGCTGGTCGTCCGCCTGCCTCGCGCCACTGCGATGCGATTTGCCGCCGGCCTCGCGGCCGGCATGCCGATCGTCGTGGCGCCAATCGTGGTCCAGAACTGGCGCGTCACCGGCGCCCCGATGGTGCAGGCGTATGCCGGCTTGAATGTCTATCTCGGCAACCGGCCATCCGGGAACGGCATGGCCGAGGCACGACCTGGAGGCGAGTGGGACGCGCTCGAAGGTGAAGCCAGCCGCGCCGGAACCGATCGCAACGCACAGGATCGTTATTACCTCGGCAAGACCTTCAGCGAGATTGCCGATGAGCCCGGGCAATACGTCAGGCTCCTCGCGTCCAAGCTCGCGTGGACGCTCCAAGACCAGGAACTGCGCGACACGCACAGCTATTACTTCTTCGAACGCGCGCTGCCCTTACTCCGGTGGCTGCCTGGATTCGGCGTCGTCGCCGCGTTGGCGATGGTGGGGGTCCTGCTGTCAGGTGGTATTGGCCGCTGGTGGCTGGTTGCCTACCTCGCGGCCATGCTGCTGACCGTGCTGCTCCTCGTGGTCGGCACTCGCTACCGCGTGCCGCTCGTTCCAGCGCTGATCGCGTTCGCCGGCGCTGGTGTCGCGGCCGTGATCGAACGCGCGCGCTCGCGCGACTGGCGTGCCGTCGGCATTGGCGCCGCCGTGTTCATCGTGGTGCTGGCCGCCTCGCATGCGCGTGCGCATGACGCATCGCGGAACCTCGCCGAGGAGCACGCCTTCACTGGCTTGTCGCTGCTCCAGGAAGGCAAGGTCGAAGACGCCGAGACCACGTATCGCACGGCGATCGGCCTGGACGACTCGAGTTTCGCGTGGGATGGTCTGGGCCTGGTGTTGCTGCGGCGTGAGATGCGCCACGATGCGCGCGAGGCGTTTCAGCGAGCCGTGTACATCAACGAGAGGAATGCGACGGCCTGGATGCACCTCGGCCTGGCCTACCAATTTCTCGGCAACCGCCAGGGCGCGCTCGACTCGTATCGGATGGCGTTGCGGATTACGCCAGAGCGCGCGGAGACCAAGCAACTCCTGCAGGACGCCTTGCTCCGCCCATAGCCACCAAATTGACGCCGATTGGGCACCGAATATTTCAGTGGCCTCCGAGGACGGGCGTATGCCTACATTGTTGACATGGCCAAGGCTGTCATGCTTACATCGTAGGCATGTCGGCAATCGGTGAATTCGAAGTCCTCATCCTGATGGCCGTGCTGCGCCTGGACCGCGGCGCCTACGCGCCGGCGGTGCGTGCGGAGATCGAACAACGCACAGGCCGCAGCGTGTCACGCGGCGCCGTCTACATCACCCTCGATCGTCTCGAGAGCAAGGGGCTGCTGCTCTCGACAATGGCCGAGGCCGACGAGGGCGGTCGGCAGCGCCGCTATTACCAGGTGCCGGCGAAGGGCGTGCGCGCCATCAAGCGCACGCTGGCGGCGCTCGAACAGATGCGCGACGGCCTCGAGCCGATCCTGGGGAAAGCATGACGATCGACCGCATCATTCGCTCGCTGCTGGCGCACGCGCTGCCGGCTCACGTCGCGGGCGAGGCCGCGGATGATCTCATCGAGGATCACCGTCGAATCCGTGCCTCGCATGGCCGTGTGGTCGCGGCGACGTTCCTGGTGCGCGAGAGCGGGTCGCTTGTCGGCTCGTTCGTCATGGCCGCCATCGAACGGCTGGTGCGGTCGGTGGTGGTGGTGAGGCGCGACGCCGCGTCCGCGCTGCGTGCGTGTTGGCGCCGCCCGTGGTCGAGCCTCGGCGTGATCACCATGGTGGCGGCGGGCCTGGCAGCGGTAGCCTCCTCCTCGGGTCTCGCCTCCGCTCTGCTGTTCCGACCGATCAGCAGCCGCGATCCCGGCGGCGTTCGCCGGCTGGCCTCGTCCGACGCGGCCGGTCGCACCCGCTTCGTCTTTTCGGAAGTTGAGCTCGCGCAGGTCCGCGACCACCTGACCGATACCGCGAACCTGGCCACGGCGAATCTTCAGCCCGTGGTGCTGCGAGTGGGCGAGACCGATACCCAGACACTGGCGGAAGTGGTTGGCGGACGTTACTTCGACATCATCGGCCTCGACGTCGCCGTCGGCCGCCCGCTCGTCGAAGGCGACGCCGTCGCCGGCGCGCCGCCCGTCATGGTGATCGCCGAGTCGCTGTGGCGTTATCGCTTTGGCGCCGACCCGGCCGTGCTCGGCGCGGCGATTCGCCTGAACGGACGCGCCTTCACCATTGTCGGCGTCACGTCCGGAACCAGTACCAGCTCGTTTCTCGGCGGCAGCGTCGACGCGTGGATCGCGCTGGCCCATGCGGATGCGATGCTCGACCGCGACTGGCGCACCAACGTCGACAAGCGATGGTGGACCACCATCATCACAGTCGACGCTGCCAGCCGGGCTCAGCTCGACGCCGCACTCGAGCGCGCGACCAGCGGCCTGGCATCGCAGTTGCCGGGCGCATGGCGCGAGCGCAAGCTGATCACGCTGCCCGGCACCGTGATGGCCGGCAGCCAGCGCAACGCGGCGGTCACGCTGTCGGCGGTGCTCGCCGGCTTTGCGGGGCTGATCTTCCTGGCCGCCTCCGCCAACGTGAGCGGGCTGTTCCTGGCGGCCGCGGCCGCCGATCGCAGCCGTGCCGCCATTCATCTGGCGATCGGATCAGGACGGGCCGCGATTCTTCGCCGTCATCTGATCGAGGGGGCCGCTCTCGGCGCCACGGGCGGCGTCGTCGCGCTCGCGTTGTATGCGTGGATCCGCGCGCAGCTGGTGGACGTGGCGCTGTTGCCGACGCTCTCGCTCCGTCTCGAGCTGCCCTTCGACGCGCAGATGATGGCCGTCACCATTGGCGTCGGCAGCGTCACCGGTCTGCTGCTCGCGCTGGGGCCGGCGCTGTGGATCACGCGCACCGATGTGGCGCACACGCTGCGTGACGGAGCCGGCCGTGCCGGCGCCGGTGCCGCACTGTCGCGCGCCCGCCGCATCCTCGTGGCGGCGCAGGTCGCGATCTCGATCACCCTGTTCGGCGGTGCGACGCTGTTCGCGCGCAGCATGGACACCCTGGAGTCGCTCGACGTCGGCTTTCCCCGCGACGGCCTGATTGCACTGGATTTCGATCTGGAACCCTCAGCGCCCCCGGCCGCGATGTTGCCGGCACTCGCCCGCGAAGCCCTCGATCGCGCGGAGGCCATTCCGGGTGTCGTAGCGGCGGCGATGTCGAGTCGCGCGCCGATCGACTCGTCCACGCCCGCGCTTTCCGTGATGCTGCCCGGCGCGAAAGGGCGCCCGTTAGACGACGTGACGTTCTATCTTGCGACCGAACGGTATTTCGATACGGTCGGCGTGCCGATCGTCAACGGACGCGCGTTTACGACCGCCGAAGCTGCCGGCGGTGATGACGTCGCGATCGTCAACGAGACGATCG
>JALDXK010000180.1:0-10370 GCA_032155105.1 Acidobacteriota bacterium | reverse complement strand
CCACCATCGTGCCCGTGACTGATGGAGGCAGAAAGCACGTGGCTGCTTACTGGGGTGGGACCGCGTTCAACTTCGGCCCGAACAAGGAGCGGCTCGATCAGTACGTGGCGTCTGCGCGCCGCTTTGCGGAGATCGTCAAGAAGGCCGGCGCCGATGTTCTCCTGTCGAACCACACCATCTTCGACGGCTCGAAGACCAAGCTGCCGGCGCTTGCCGCGCGGAAGGCCGGCGACGCGAATCCGTACGTCATCGGCACCGACAGCGTGCTGCGCTACCTGAAGGTGGCCGAAGAGTGCGCGCAGGCGATCAAGCTGCAGTTACCCTGAAGCCGCTAGACGACGTTGGCTTCGCCGGCGACCGCCCGCCTGCTGAATCGATCCAGCTCGAACGGCGACAGATCGAACTTCGGATCGCGGTGCGCGATCAGGTCGGCGAGGATTCGTCCCGCCGCCGGCGCGTGCTGGAAGCCGTGGCCGCTGAATCCGGCAATGGTGTAGAAGCCGTCGACGTCGGACGAGGGCCCGATGATCGGATTGTGATCCGGCGTCATCTCGTAGAGTCCCGCCCACGCGTGCGACACGGCGGCGTCGGCGAGCGCCGGCAGGCGCTGCATCGCCACGTCGATCACCTTCGGCAGGAAGTCCCAGCGCACCGTGATGTCGAACCCGGGTCGTTCATCGGGATCGCCCATCCCGAACAAGAGTCCGCCTCCTTCGCGATGGAAATAGAACGTGCTTTCGAAATCGATGACGAGGATCTTCGACGTCGGCACTCGACCGGCGTGTCGCGGATCATCCCAGGAGCCGCCGGTTGGCGCGCTGGCGATGAAAATGTGGCGGCGTTCGGGCTCCACGGGCACGTCCACGCCCAGGAAGCGGCCGATCGCTTTCGCCCACGGGCCGGCGGCATTGATCAGGATCGGAGTTGAGATGTCGCCTTGCGAGGTGCGCACGGTGGTCAGGCGGTGGCCATCGAGCCGGGCCCCGGTGACCTCGCAGCCGCGCACGATCTCGACGCCCTTCTGTTGCGCGCCTTTGGCGAACCCCATCGTCACCCCGTTGGGATCAGCGACGCCGTCTTGCGGGCAGTAGGTGGCGCCCTTGACGCCGGTCAGGTCGAGACCCGGCGACAGTTCGCACGCCTCTTCGTTCGACACCCATCGCACGTCGATGCCGTGCTTCTGCTGCAGCACCATGTTGCGGCGGAACGTGTCGACGTTAGCCGACTTCGACAACAGGAACAGATAGCCGTCCTGGTGGAAATCGATCGGCGCGCCGACGACCTCCTCGAATCGCGCCATCATCGCGATCGATTCCTTCGACAGCTCGATGTTGGCCGGGTGCGAGAACTGGTGCCGCACGCCGCCTGCGTTCTTGCCGGTGGAGCCGGTGGCCAGTTGCGCCTCCCGCTCGACGAGCACGACGTTGGTAATGCCGTGCTGCGCGAGGTGCCAGGCCACGCTGCACCCCATGCATCCGCCGCCCACGATGACTACGTCCGCTGTGTGTCTCATGAAAAGGGGAAAGGGAACCTGCTTCACTTTACCTTTCCGCTTACGGATTCCGTAAACTTTGGCTCCTCTTGCTTACCGAGAGGACCGGGTGTATAGTCCACTCGGTAAACGAGAGGAACAGATGAGCCGACCATCGGATCTCGTCCAGGGCACGCTGGACCTGCTGATTCTGAAGATGCTCGCCCTCGAGCCGCTGCACGGATGGGCAATCAGCCAGCGGCTCAAGCTGGTGTCTGGTGACGTGCTGCAGGTCAGTGACGGATCCCTGTATCCGGCGCTCCACAAGCTCGAGCAGCAAGGCTGGATCGAGGCGGAGTGGAAGCCGACCGAGAACAACCGCCGCGCCAAGTTCTACGCCCTGACGCGATCGGGGAAGAAGCAGCTCGCGCGTGAAACGGAATCGTGGTCGCGCCTGGCAGGCGCGATTTCCTCGGTGGTGGCCCTGCCAGAGGTGTGACATGACGTTCGATCGCCTGAAGCACATCGTTCGCTTGCGCCTGCGATCGCTGTTCGCGGGCGCGTCGGCGGATCGCGAGCTCGACGAAGAGCTGCGCTATCACCTCGAGCAGCAGATCGAGGCGAATCTCCGTGCGGGGATGACGCCGGTCGAAGCGCGGCGTGTGGCGATGCTGTCGCTCGGTGGCTGGCGACAGGTCGGCGAACAGTGCCGCGAGCAGCGCGGCCTCAAGGCCTACGAATCGGCAGTGGCCGACACGCGGTATGCCGCCCGCGTGCTGAAACGCAGTCCCGTCTTCGTCACCGTCGCCATCGCGTCATTGGCGTTCGGTGTCGGCGCGTTCCTGGCGATGTTCCAGTTGGTGGACGCGGTCCGGCTGCGGCCGCTCCCAGTGGAAGATGCGCACGAGCTCGTCGAGGTTCGCATCGACGGCGGCCGCGGGGGGTGGGGGATCAGCGACACCCTCGCTGAAATCACGCTGCCGCTCTGGCAACAGATCCGCGCCAATCAACACGTGCTCGCCGGGCCATTCGCCTGGGGACGGTCCAATTTCTTGATCGGCGACGGCGTTGATGCGGTTCCGGTTCGTGGCCTGTACTTTAGCGGTGAGGCGTTTTCAACCTTGCGCCTGCAGCCGGCTCACGGCCGGCTGTTCGACACGGCTGATGATCAGCCGGGATGCGAAGGCGCAGTGGTCATCAGTCACGCCTTCTGGGAATCGCGATTCGGCAGCAATCCTGCCGTGCTCGGCACGCCGATCACCTTGCTGCAGCAGCCCTTCATGATCATCGGGATCGCGCCATCGCATTTCACCGGGCTCGAAGTTGGCCGCGCGTTCGACGTGGCGTTGCCGATCTGCGCGGCGACCCGCTTCGGCCCGAACTTCGAGCGGCGTGATTTCTGGTGGTTGTCGGTGATGGGCCGCCTCGCGGATGGGGTGACTCTCACGCAGGCCGGAGCACAGCTGCGCTCGATGAGCGCCGGCGTCATCGAGGCCACGTTGCCGCCTGGGCATAACCAGTCGAGCCTGGACACCTATCGCGCGTTCCGTTTCACCGCCGTGTCTGCCAGCCGTGGCACGAGCCGCTTGCGGACCGCCTATGAATCACCGCTGTGGCTGTTGCTCGGCACGACCGGGTTGATCCTGCTGCTCACCGTCGCCAACCTGGCCACGTTGATGCTCGCACGCGCGCACGCGCGCCGCCGGGAGCTCGCCATGCTCGTGGCGCTTGGCGCCTCCCATCGTCGACTGATCTCGCAGATTGTGATCGAGTCGCTGTTGCTCTCCGCGGCGGGTGTGACGCTGGCCTTTCCGCTCGCGCTGGCCGGCGGCCGGATGCTGGTGATGAGCCTTGGCACGGACCTCGACCCGCTGTACGTCCCGCTCGCCATCGAATGGCGCGCCGCCGGCGTCGCTGCGCTCGTCGTGGCCCTGACCGCGCTGGTGTTTGGATTGTTGCCGGCGTGGCAGTCGCTGCGCTTCGACCCGCTCGCGGTGCTGCGCAGCGGCGGTCGCACGCATACCGTGGATCGCCGCCGCGCGGCGTTTCAACGCGGACTCGTCGTCGGCCAACTCGCCATCTGCTTCGTGCTCGTGGTCTCAGCCCTGCTGTTCGTCCGCAGCCTCTACAACATCGCGGCCACCGACGTCGGCTTCAACCCTCATGGCCTGAAGGTGGTGGGCTTTGGCGACCCGACTATCCATCGGCTGTCGCTCGCCGAACGCCTCGTGTTTCAGGACCGTTTGATCGACGCGATCGGATCGATTCCCGGAGTGCGAGCCTCCGGCTCCGCGAGCCAGGTGCCGCTGAGCGGCGCGAGTTGGACGCAGGGCTTCCACCTTCGCGGCGGCGCCGAGCGGCTGAGCGCCAAGTTCACGTATGTGAGTCCGGGCTATTTTCGAACACTGCAGGTGCCCGTGTTGTCGGGCCGGGGGTTCGAGGCGTCCGATACGGCGCAATCGAGGCCGGTCGCGATCGTCAACGACGTCTTCGTGCATCGCTACCTCGGCGCGGCGGCGGATGTCACGGCGGCGATCCAGACGACGACGGAACCGAATTACCCCGCGACGGTGTACGAGGTGGTGGGCCGTGTCGGCAATACCAAGTACGGTGACGTTCGCGAGGATGATCAGCCGATCGTCTATATTCCCCTCGCGCAAGCGCCCATCCTGACCACGTGGAAGAGCGTGATCGTCCGCACGGCGTTGACACCGGCGGCGATCGCGGACGCCGCGCGGAGCAAGGTCAGGCAGCTCAATCCTGCTATCTGGGTGCGCATCACCGACATGCCGGAGCAACTGGATCGGCGGCTGGTTCGCGAGCGGATGCTGGCGTGGCTCGCGGGCGTCTTCGGGATCCTCGCCGTCTCCCTTGCCGCCGTCGGACTCTATGGCCTGATGGCGTATCTCGCGCTTGGACGCCGCGCCGAGATTGGCGTGCGGCTGGCACTGGGCGCCTCCAGATGGAACGTCCTGCTGATGATGGTGCGTGAACTGGCGTGGCTGATCGGCGCGGGCCTTGCTGCAGGAGTCGCGCTGAGCGTCCCGCTCTCCCGCACAGCTTCGCGGCTCCTGTTCCAGCTTGCTCCCACCGACACGGCGACGTGGGTCGTCGCGGTGGGAGTGCTGGCTGGCGTTGCCGCGATCGCCGCAGTCGTGCCGGCGTGGCGAACCGCCGCCCTGGATCCCATCACGACACTTCGAGCAGAGGAGTCATGACTCGAGGCGTGGGGGCGAATATTTCGTTTCTTTTGCGCTGCCTCCGGCGGGCCTATACTTCGGCCTATGATCCAGGCCGCGCTGCTGTCGATCCTCCTCGACGAAGCATCCGTGCGCAGCGTCCACGAAGCCCTTTACGCCGGGAAGGCTACGTGCGAGCAGGTGGTGCGGCATTATCTCGATCGCATCGACACCTACGACGATCGCGGGCCGGGCCTGCGCGCGATCATCGCCGTCAATCCACGCGCGATCGAAACGGCGCAGCAGATGGATCGTCTCGACAACGCCACGCGCGGCCGCCGTCCGTTGCACTGCATCCCCGTCGTCCTCAAAGACAACTTTCATACCGCCGACATGCCGACCACCGGCGGCTCGGTGACCTTCGCCACGTTGCAGACACCCGACGATGCGTTCGTCGTCAAGCGGTTGCGGGATGCGGGTGCGATCGTGATCGCGAAGGCCAACCTCCACGAGCTGGCGCGTTCCGGCACCAGTGTCAGCTCGCTCGGCGGGCAAACCAGGAACCCCTACGACCTCACGCGCACGCCGGGCGGGTCGAGCGGCGGCACCGGTGCGGCCATCGCCGCCAATTTTGGCGTGCTCGGCACCGGCAGCGACACCGGGCAGTCGATTCGCTCGCCCTCGTCTGCCAACAGCCTTGTCGGGCTGCGGCCCACGCGCGGCCTCCTCAGCCGCGCCGGGGTGATGCCGTTCAGCACCACCCAGGATGAGGCCGGCCCGATCACGCGCACCGTCGAAGATGCTGCGCGCATGCTCGACGTGATCGCCGGGTACGATCCCGCCGATCCGATCACCGCGTTCAGCGCCGGGCACGTGCCGCCCACCTACACGGCCTCGCTCGTCCGGACCGGGCTCAACGGCGCGCGCATCGGCCTGCTCACCGACCTTATGGGCCGCGCTCCGGTTCACCAGGATGTCAATCGCCTCGTCGAGAGTGCGGTGGCGACCATGACGACGATGGGCGCCACCATCGTCCGCGTCAGCATTCCCGACCTCGAGGCGTTGACCCGTGGCCTGAGCCTGATGAGTTTCGAGTTCAAGACCGCGTTCGATACTTACCTGGCCAAGCTTGGCCCGGCTGCGCCGGTGAAATCGCTCGCGGAACTCGTCGCGCGTGGCGGGTTTCACGACTCGATGCGCGCCGGTCTCGAAGGCGACCTGAAATTCGCCGACGGACCAGACTCGCCTGATTACCAGCGGATGATCGCAAGGCGAAACGCGCTGCGACAGGCGGTGATGACGGTGATGGCCACCAATCGCCTCGATGCGATTCTGTATCCGCATCAACGCCGCCTGGTGGTGCCGATTGGCGAGGATCAAGTGGAACGAAACGGTGTGCTGTCGAACAGTACCGGCTTTCCGGCGCTGACGTTCCCCGGCGGCTTCTCACCCGCGACCGCCACCGCGCCCGTCGGCGTGCCTGTGGGCCTCGAGCTGCTCGGTCCCGAGTGGAGCGAGCCGACGCTCTTCACGCTCGCCTACGCATTCGAGCAGGCCACGAAACTTCGCAAGCCGCCGCCGACCACGCCGCCGCTGAAGTAGCAGACTGGGACGATTGCAATGACCAACAAGCAGTTTCTCCTCACCTCGCGGCCCACCCGCGAATCCTCGGCGCGGAACTTCACGCTGGTCGAAACGCCACTTCCGTCCCTTACTGACGGACAGGTGCTGGTCCGCCACCATTACTTGTCGCTCGATCCGTACATGCGCGGACGCATGAGCGACGCCAAGAGCTACGCGCCGCCGCAGCCGTTGAACGAAGTGATGATCGGCGGCACGGCGGGAGAGGTCGTGGAGAGCCGGAATCCCGCGTTCGCCACCGGCGACCAGGTGGTGGGCATGGGCGGCTGGCAGCAATACAGCATCGTCAACGGCAGCTCGCGTGGCGCCTTGCGCAAGGTGGACACCTCGCGAGTACCGCTGTCGGCGTACCTGGGTCCGGTCGGGATGCCGGGCGTGACGGCCTGGTACGGCCTCATGAAGATTTGCGAGGCGAAGGCCGGGCAGACGATCACCGTCAGCGCCGCGAGCGGTGCGGTGGGCAGCGTGGTCGGGCAGCTTGCGAAGGCGCGCGGCTGCCGCGCGGTCGGCATCGCCGGCGGCACCGAGAAGTGCGATTACGCGTGCAACGCGCTCGGGTTCGATGCCTGCATCGACTACAAGCCGCACCGTGATTCGCGGTCGCTCTATCGCGCGCTCAAGGACGCGACGCCGAACGGCATCGACGGACATTTCGAGAATGTCGGCGGCGCCGTGCTCGACGCGGCACTGGCGCGCATGAACAGCTTCGGGCGCATCGCGGTGTGCGGCATGATCAGCGGCTACGACGGCGAGCCGATCCCGTTGCAGCAGCCCTCGCTCATCCTGACCTCACGTCTCCGCGTGGAAGGCTTCATCGTCAGCGAGCACATGGAAGTGTGGCCGAACGCGCTTGCGGAACTGGGGTCGCTCGTCGCCAACGGCAGCCTGAAATATCGCGAGACGATCGCGCAGGGGATCGAGTCTGCTCCCGAAGCCTTCCTCGGTCTTCTGAAGGGCAAGAACTTCGGGAAGCAGCTCGTGAAGCTGGTCTAAGTACGCAGATACTGCAGCAAAAACACCTGTAAAGGGGCCAGACCCCTTTACAACTCACAGAAGATCGAAACGGTCAAGGTTCATCACCTTGTGCCACGCGGCGACGAAGTCGCGCACGAATTTCCCGTGCGCGTCGGAGCTGCCGTAGACTTCGGCCACGGCCCGCAGCTGTGCGTTCGAACCGAACAGCAGGTCGACACGCGTGCCGGTCCACTCGAGCGCGTCGGTTCCGGCATCCCGGGCTTCAAAGATCTCGTTGGCATCCGACGCGGCCTTCCACGCCGTGCGCATGTCGAGCAGGTTGACGAAGAAGTCGTTGGTCAGCGCCTCGGGCCGGTTGGTGAAGACGCCGTGTTTCGATCCGTCCACGTTGGTGTTGAGCACGCGCATGCCGCCCACCAGCACGGTCATCTCGGGTGCGGTCAGGGTGAGCAGCTGCGCGCGATCGACGAGGAGCGCCTCGGCCGACACGGCAAAGCGGGCCTTCTGGAAGTTGCGGAAGCCGTCGGCAACTGGTTCGAGCACCGCGAAGGACTCGACATCCGTTTGGTCCTGCGAGGCATCCATCCGTCCGGGAGTGAAGGGGACCGTCACCGGATGGCCGCCGTTCTTCGCGGCCTGCTCGACCCCGGCGCAGCCGGCCAGGACGATCAGGTCCGCGAGCGAGATCTGCTTGCCGCCCCCACCTTCGCCAAGGCTCGGGGGGGCAGGCTGTGAGCTGTTGAACTTCTGCTGGATGCCTTCCAGCGTCTTCAGCACCTTGGCCAGCTGGGCGGGCTTGTTGGCGGCCCAGTCCTTTTGCGGCGCGAGCCGGATGCGCGCGCCATTTGCGCCGCCACGTTTGTCGGAGCCGCGGAAGGTGGAGGCCGAGGCCCACGCGGTTGCCACCAGTTCCGACACCGTCAGTCCCGACGCGAGCACCTGCGCCTTGAGCGCCGTGATGTCCTGGGCGTCGACGAGCGGATGATCGACGGCAGGGATCGGATCCTGCCAGATCAAATCTTCCTTCGGTACTTCCGGACCGAGGTAGCGCGACTTCGGCCCCATGTCGCGATGCATCAACTTGAACCAGGCGCGGGCAAACGCGTCCGCGAAATCGTCGGGATGTTCCAGAAAGCGCCGCGAGATCTTCTCGTAGGCGGGATCGAAGCGCAGTGAGAGATCCGTGGTCAGCATGTTCGGTGCGATCTTCTTCGAGCGGTCGTGTGCGTGGGGCACGGTGCCCTCACCAGCGCCGTCCTTCGGCCGCCACTGATGGGCCCCTGCGGGACTCTTGCACAGCTCCCATTCGAACTTGAACAAGTGCGTGAAGAAATCGTTGCTCCACGTGGTCGGCGTCGTGGTCCAGGTGACCTCAAGACCGCTCGTCATCGCATCGCCAGCGAGGCCGGACCCGAACGTGCTCGTCCAGCCGAGGCCCATCGCTTCCAGGCCGGCCCCTTCGGGATCCGGGCCCACCTGGTCGGGCACGCCGGCGCCATGGGTCTTGCCGAAGGTATGTCCGCCGGCGATCAGCGCGACGGTCTCCTCGTCATTCATGCCCATGCGCTTGAAGGTTTCGCGAATGTCCCTGGCTGCCGCCAGTGGATCCGGGTTGCCGTTGGGGCCTTCAGGATTGACGTAGATGAGGCCCATCTGCACGGCCGCGAGCGGATTGGCGAGTTCGCGATCACCGGAATAGCGCTTGTCGCCTCCCAGCCACGCGGTCTCCTCGCCCCAATAGACATCCTGGTCCGGCTCCCAGACATCGGCGCGGCCGCCGCCGAAGCCAAAAGTCTTGAAGCCCATGGATTCCAGGGCGACGTTGCCGGTGAGGATCAGGAGGTCGGCCCAGGAGATCTTCCTGCCGTACTTCTGCTTGATCGGCCACAGCAGCCGGCGCGCCTTATCGAGATTGCCGTTGTCGGGCCAGCTATTGAGCGGTGCGTAGCGCTGCTGGCCGCGTCCGCCACCGCCGCGGCCGTCGCCGATGCGGTAGGTGCCGGCGGCATGCCACGCCATCCGGATGAACAGCGGTCCGTAGTGGCCGAAGTCCGCCGGCCACCACGCCTTCGAGTCGGTCATGATCGCAACGAGATCATTCTTCACCGCCTGCAGGTCGAGACTCGTGAACTCGCCGGCGTAGTCGAAATCCGGATCCATCGGATCGGACTTGGCTGAATGCTGATGGAGAAGATCGAGACGCAACTGGTTCGGCCACCAGTCCCTGTTGGACCTGCCGCCGCCAGACGCGTGGTTAAAGGGGCACTTCGCTTCGGTTGGCATAAGTGTGAAATCTAGCGCCCGCGCTGCCGACCCATCCAAGATATCGTTTGTCTCGAGGTGATAGTCTTAAACTATGGCTCTCTGGGACACGATTCCGTACTCGCTCCGGCAGTTGCAATACGTCGTCGCCATCGCCGACCTCGGCGGCTTCCGGCGTGCCGCCGAGGCGTGCGGCGTGGCGCAACCATCGATGAGCGCACAGGTGGCCCAGGTCGAGCAGGCGATTGGCATCCAGATCTTCGAGCGCGGCGCGCGCGGCGTGCGCGTGACGGAAGCCGGCGCCAGGGTGATCGATCGGGCGCGCGCAGTGCTGCTGGCGTCGCGCGATCTCGTCGACACGGCGCGGCAGTTCAGCGATCCGCTGCGCGGCACCGTGCATATCGGCGTCATTCCCACGGTGTGTCCGTACCTGCTGCCTGAAGTGTCGCCGGCCTTGAAGCGGGCGTTGCCGGAGTTGCAGGTTGTGTGGAGCGAGGACAAGACGCGCGCGTTGTTGCACGAAGTGGAAGAGGGCCGTCTCGATGCGGCGATCCTCGCGCTCGACGCGCAGGTCGCGGGGATGGAACACCTCGTGATCGGCGTCGACGAATTCGTGCTCGCCGGCGCCGCCGGTCACGCCATCGTCGAGCGCCGCCGCCCCGCTTCGGCCAGCGTGCTCGACGGCGAGACGGTGCTGCTGCTCGAAGACGGGCACTGCTTTCGCGATCAGGCGCTGGCGTTCTGCGGCGCCACCGGCGCGCGAGAAGGCGACCTGCGCGCCACCGGACTGTCGACGCTGGTGCAGATGGTGGCCGCCGGCGGTGGTGTGACGCTCCTGCCGT
>JALDXK010000179.1:0-10409 GCA_032155105.1 Acidobacteriota bacterium | reverse complement strand
GTCGCGGCAATAGCGGGGGCTGGCGCGGTAATCCGGATCGAGCACCACGTAGCCACGCGACGCCAGCAGGTGGTGAAACATGTATTCACGGTAGTAGCTGGACCAGAACTTGTGTGCGTTCTGCAGGTAGCCGGCGCCGTGCACGAAGATCACCGCCGGCGCTTTCGGATCGCGCTTCGCGCCGACCATCTCCGGCGTATACAACCGCGCGTAGACCTCCGCCCCGTCGCGCGCCTTGTAGGTGACCAGTTGCGGCTCGACCCATGTGTACGCACTCCATTCCTTCGACGGACTGGTGGTGACCTTCACCGCCACCGCATCGGCGCGATTCGGACGCACGAACACCTCGGGCGGGCGGTTCGCAAACGACGAGAGCAGGCCGAAGGTGGAGTTGTCTGGCGAGATCGCGCCCTGGTGCGCGCCCACTTCCGTAGTGAGCCTGGTCCGCGGCCCGCCATCGACGCTCATCGCATACAGGTGCCGCTCGCCAGGGTGCACCTCGGTGGATTGGAAGTAAAAGGTCCGCCCATCCGCCGACAGTTCGACGTTGTCGATCTCGAACGTGCCGCTTGTCAGTTGCGTGCGCTGGCCCGTGGTCGTATCGACCGTGTAGAGATGCATCCAGCCATCGTGCTCGGCAAGGAACCACACCCGCTTGTTGTCGGGCAGCCAGCCCTGCCCGCCGTCGCGGACCCACGCATCGTCCTTCAGCGTGTCGAGAATCTTCGTGGCGCCGGTGGCGGGGTCGATCGAGGCGAGCCAGCGCTCGGTGTTGTCGGCGGCGCGGACCACCACCACGGCGGCGCGCCCGTCAGGTGAGAGGATCGGTGAGCCCCAGCGCACATCGCGCTTCCCCTCGACTGCGCTCGGGGCAGGCGGCGCCGGCTCCGGCTTGGCGGCAGGCCGCGGCTCATCGCCGTCTGGAGGCTTCGGAATCGCCACCGGCTCGCTCACGTCGTCGAGCCCGGCCCAGGTGGCCTGTCCGGTTTCGAGGTTGAGCACCGCGAGGCGACGGCGATCCTGCGCGTCACCGACCTTGGTGCGGGCGTTGATCTCTTCGGTGAACGCGGATTCGCTGACGTAGCGCGGCACCTGTGACGCACGCGACTGCGCCCGCTCGTTCATCACCAGGAACGCGTGCTTCCCGTCGGCCGACACCGCCGCATCGGCAATCGTCTGGCGATCGGCCAGCTCGAACTTCGGCAGCGCGCGGGCGCGATCGAGGGCCTCACGCCGCTTGCGCCGCGCAGCCTCCTCTTCGACCCAGTCGAGCAACTTCCCTTCCTCTTCCTTGATGAACTTCTGGCTGTCGGTGACCCGCGGATCAGCGCGCCGCGCGCTTACGTCGGTGAGTTGCACGAGACTGCCGCCGCTGACGCTGTCTACCGGAACGATGAACAGGTTGTTGTCGCGGACGAAGGTGACGTGTGTCTCGCCCCGCGCCCAGCGCGGGCTCGACTCGTTGCCCGTCGTCCGGGTCACGTCGATGCGCTTGCGGTTCACGGTGTCGATCACCACGATGTCGCCGCGGTCGACACCGAGGATGCGCTTCCGCGCGGTGTCCCACTGACCGTTGGCGAGCGGCGCCAGACGTCGCTCCGCATCGGTGAGCCGCCTGAGGCCGCTGCCATCACGCGCCACGACCCAGGTCGCGGCTTGATCCTCCTTGGGCATCAGCCATTCGAAGTACAGCTCCTTCGAATCGCCGGACCAGCGCAGGTTGTTCGGCGGATTGCCGACCAGTTCAGGCCCGCGCATGATGCTGTCCACGGTCAGTGGAAAGGCCGCGGCGGAGGCAGGGGGTTTCGCTTGCGTGGACGCCGTGACGGCCGTCACGCACAGACAACCAACGATCAGTAGCAGCTTTTTCATAGTGGTTTGTAGAAAGCGAACAGGAGTTGATCGCGGATCTTGCCGTTCTTGATCGCGCTTTGACGCAGGCGCCCTTCCGTCACGTACCCGGCCTTCTCGAGCACACGCACCGAGGCGATGTGATCGGCAAAGGGTACCGCATAGAGCCGGGTGAGCTCGAACTGGTGCAAGGCTTCGGCGGTGACGGCCTTCAAGGCCTCGGTCACAATGCCGCGGCCCCAGTACTCTTCCCCGAGCCAGTAGCCGATCTCGGCCGACACGCGCTCGACGTCCGAATGCAACTCGAGGCCGATGCTCCCGACCGCCTCGCCATCGACGTCGATCGCCCACACCGTTGGCGCGGGCTGTTCGCCGATCCATTTGAGGAACGTCCTGGCCTGCTCCAGTTCATACGGAAACGGAAACCGATCGCGAAGATTGATCGAGACATTGCGGTTGTTCGCGTGCCGGTGAAGCGACTCGGCGTCGGTGGACACCCACGGCCTGACGGTACAAAGGGACAAGGGAAGCCGCATCTGCGGCGTCTATTATCGCCTGACCAGCTCCGGCCGCCCGGCCATCCCGAGGTTGGCGCGCAGCACGCGGTTGCCACCGGTCGCGCGTGCTTCACGAAGGGCGTGGCGCGCGGCCTTGATCAGATCGAGTTCTTCCCAGGCCGATTCGCGCTGCGGCACGGCCGTGGCACTCGCCACCGACGCGGTCACCACCGCCGCGGGCGCGTCGGCCGCGGCCGGCACCCGCAGATCCGCGACCGCCTGCCGCAGGCGCTCGGCGATGTTGAACGCGCCCGGGCTGTCGGTAGAGGCCAGCACGAGCGCGAACTCGTCGCGGTGGTAGCGGGCCGCCAGGTCACCCGGCCGCCCCACGGTCTCGGCCATCACGCGTCCCACCTGTTTCAGCACGTCATCGCCGGCCTTGCGGCCGAACTGCCGGTTATAGGCGCGGAAGTGATCGACATCGACAAAAATCAGCGTGACCGGCAATCCGTCGCGGCGCGCGCGGCGCCATTCGCGCTCGAAGAACTCGAGAAACTGTTCGTGGTTGGCTACCGCGGTCAGGGAATCCTCGGTGCTGAGCCGCTGCAGATGAATGCGCGCCGACTCGAGCTCGGTGGTGCGGGCGTCGAGCGTCCGCTCGAGCTCGGCCGTCTTCACCACCAGGCTGCGCCGGCTCCAGTGCGCCCAGATGCCGAAAGCGGCCAGAGCGCCGATCAACGCCGCCATGGCCGGCAGCCAGTCTTGCACTCATCCCTCCGTTCGCGTCCGGGGTGTCGGATGGAGAGGATTCTAACAGGGGTGAACAGGCGGGCGGGACTAGTTCCGCCCCTACAAGAAACTCACAACGTCAGAACGTAGACGACCTGAACGTATCGCAGCTGTTGACGTCGCCCGACGAGAGTCCCTGCCGCAACCAGCGTGCGCGCTGCTCGGACGTGCCGTGCGTGAAACTCTCGGGCGACACGCGGCCCTTGGTCAGGCGATCGTCCCCGATCGCCGCGGCGGCGGCCAGGCCTTCTTCGACATCACCTGAATCGAGCAGCTGCTTGCGGTTGGCGTGATGACCCCATATGCCGGCGAAGCAATCTGCCTGTAACTCCAGCGCCACGGACAACTGGTTGGCGCCGGCGCGGGCCTGTCCCTGCTGCGCCTGCTGGACCTGGCGATTGATGCCAAGCAGCTGCTGCACGTGATGCCCGACTTCGTGCGCCACGACGTAGGCCTGCGCGAAGTCACCCGGCGCCCCGAAGCGCTGATCGAGCTCGCGGAAGAACGACAGATCCAGGTAGACCTTCTGGTCCGCCGGGCAGTAGAACGGTCCGCTGGCGGCCGAGGCCGATCCGCATGCGGACCGCACGCTGTTTTCGAATAGGACGAGCACGGGCTCCTGGTATTGCCGGCCCGTCGACGTGAACACCCGATTCCAGGTCTCCTCGGTATCGCCGAGCACGACGGCCACGAATTCAGCGGCCGGATCGCCGGTCGGGGCCCCGGTGGGCACCTCTTGTGTTTGCTGTGGCGCGACCTGCTCAGCCATTTGCAAAAGGGCCAAGGGGTTGGTCCCTGTGAGGCACGACACGGCCAGGACGATGAGCAGCATGCCGATGCCGCCCCCGCCGACGGTCCCCATGCCGATGCCACGACGGTCCTCAATATTGGAACTACGACGACCACCTTCCCATCTCATGGTGATGAGCTATGCGAGAAGCGGGCCAATTGGGAGGATGGGGCCGGGCCCTGTCCGCCGTGGAAGGTGCATTCCTCGGCGCCCGTCACCACGTGATCAACAACTTCGGCGCCCTGCATGAACGAGTGATCCTGATTGGAGACCTCGTACTTCCATGCGCCGAAGCGGCCACGGCTGAAGATCGAGCGCTCGCGCAAGGCGTCCTGCACCGGGTTCAATACGTCGTCGCGACCGAGCCACGGTGTGGGATAGCCGCGCTCGAGCCGCCGATACCACGTGGTCACCACCGCCGCCGGCTCCAGAAAGCCGCAGGCGGCGAATGCGTCGGTCACATCCTTCACGACCGTTTCAGCGTTCACCGGTGTGTCCGGCGACTCGGCCACTTCGCCCATCAGCGACCAGTAGCCACCTTGCGGAACGTTGTTGGGCGAATAGTTACTGAACACCGTGGCGCGATAGAACGGCACGCAGTCTTCAGGGAAGTAGATCCAGCACTTCGTCCGCAAATCGTCAGGCGGGCTGCCCTTGATGCCGACGCCGATGATGTGGCTGGACGAGTACACGAACCGTGACGCCTGCGCCGACAGTTCCGGGACGCCGGTCAGCGTGCGCAACAACTCATCCAGCGGAATCGAGGAGATCAGCACGTCGTACGGCACCACTTCCCCATCCGCCAGCGTCACGCGCCTGGCCACTGGATCGACGCCGGCGATGGCGCGGCCGAAGTGGAGGTGCGATGACGGCAGCAGTGACGCCACCGCGCGCCAGGTGGCCCCGGTGCCGCCATGCAGTGGAAAACGGAATGTCGAGTTGGGTCCCCAGCTCACCTCGTCCTGGCGGCGGACGAGGTTGCGCATGATGCGCAGCAGGTCGACAGTCGCGACGCGCTCGCCCATCCAGCCCACATCGAGGCGCGACGGATCATAGGCCCACACCTTCCGGTTGTAGGGCACCATGAACGTGTCGCACAGGCCGGTACCGAACGACGCCAGCAGCCAGTCGCGAAACGTCGCCGGCGTGCCGACTCGCGGCGAGCGTTGCAGATCGAGCAGGCCGTTGAGGCATGCGATCAGCTCGTCGTTCGGGAGCCGCCAGATGTTGTTCTGGAACGGATACGGGATCCAGCGATCGCGCATCCACACCCACGCTTCACGAATGTGCCGGACCCACGCATCGCCCAGCGCGGTGTCCATGACGCGATCGAAATACGGGAAATGCGAGAACAGCACGTGACCGCCGAGGTCCCAGGTGAACCCGTGCGGGTCCACCACCGACGAGGCGAGGCCACCGGGGTGTTCGGCGGCTTCGTACAGTGCCCAGTTCGCATAACCGAGCTCGCGCAATCGCCACGCCGCGCCGAGGCCGGTCGGACCGGCGCCGGCGATCACGATGCGCCCGCCGTCGCCGGCGCGATGGCGGGCATGCGGGTCAGCGGACATGGCGGCGCAGTTCGAGCATTTGCGAGAGACCCCTGGCGCAGAACGTCAGCAGCTTCATCCGGCGGATCGACACTTCTCCCGTATCGCGCTCCTTGTGCGCGACGTCGAGTTCGACCACATCGTAGCCGCGCAGCTTCGTGATGATGGCGAGGAACAACGACGGCGCGACGGTGCCGTCCGGCACCAGCGGACGCGCCTCGTCCCAGATGGATTTGCGGAGCAGCTTGTAGGGCACGTTGGCGTCGTGGAGTCGAACACCAAAGAACACGACCACGGCGTTGCGAACCACGGCCGTCAGCAACAGCCGCAGCGCGGGATCGTGCCGCCGCCGCCTGACGCCAAACACCGCGTCGTGGCCGGCGCCGATCTCGTGCCAGGCCCGCAGAAAGTCGTCGACCGGAATCTGCCGATCGCTGTCGATCAGGAACACGTATTCGCCGCGAGCCGCACCGAGCGCGGCCATCACCGCGCGGCCGTGCCCGGCATTCGCCTGGTGAATCACGCGAACGCGCGCGTCCGTTGCCGCGGCTGCGTCGAGCAGCGCCCCGGTGCGATCGCGCGAGCCATCGTTGACGACCACCAATTCGGCGCCCGGCACCACGTCAAGCACGTGCCGCTGCACATCGGCCACGGCTTGGACCACGGCCGCTTCCTCGTTGTAGACGGGCATCACCACGCTGAGCGGCACGCGGGTCATTGGATCACAGCTCTCGTGCGATGACGAGTCACGAGCAGGCATACCGACGCCGCGGCGAGCACGACGGCGAGCACCGCGAGGCTCACCGGCAGGCTGGCGCCCAGCAGGGTGCCCAGGTTGTCGGCAAAACGTTCGTCGCGGATCCTGACCAGGTAGAACGAGCGCCATGGCGTCTGCACATCCTCCGGCGGATCGATCGCCACCGATGTCACCAACGCCATCATCAGGACCGACAGCACGCTGAGCGGCACGCCAACCACCGGCCATCGCTTGATGCCGTAGGCGGCCGCGACGCCGAGAAACGGCAGCGCCGGCGACAGGTACCGCGGGCCTACCGAGTAGCCGCCGAACCAGCTGTAGAAACTCGACACCTGCAGCAAGATGAGGCCGACCACCATGACGATGATCCACGCGAGGGACGGCTGTGCGCGAAACAGCGCGACCTGGCCGGGGATGGCCATCAGCAAGGCCGGGCACCAGAAGAACAGGCCGCGATACTCCCCCCACAACAGCCCGCGAACAGCCGCAGGATCGGGCAGGCTGAACCCGAACGCATGGCTCGAGGTGATGCGCGGAAACGCCGGGTTGGCGCCATAGCTGACGCGGAACGGCGAGCCGCTGATCGCGTAGTTGTTCGCGATGATCAGGGCGGCTGCGGGCGCCGCGCCGAGCGCAAAGCGACAGGCGCGCGGGGGATCGGCGTGGACCAGGAACAGAAAGAGCGCCGTGCACGGAATGATCGCGGGGTATTCCGACGCGACGGCGAGCCCGGCGCAGAGCCCGGCCACGTAGTCGCAGCGGGGCGTGTGCGTCCCCACCGCCGCCCACAGCGCGATCGACAACAGGCCGATCGTGCCGGCGTGCGCGAACATCGCGGTGGCATAGGGAAACGTCAGCGCCCCGAGAAATACGGCGTAGGTCGAGACCAGTGCGATCGGCGTACCGAGGCGCGGCGCAAGCAGCGCGAAGAAAGCGACGCCACCCAGGGCGGCCACGACTCCCACCGACCCCGCCGTCGCAATCCATTGCGACACGCGCCAGCCTTCGGGGCTATCGGGATCGATGCCGCGCGCCCGCTGCGCGAGCACGGTGGCCGTGAACGCGGGCAACGCGAGCAGCACGATGCCCGGTCCCTTCTCGCTGTAGTAGTGGCCGTCGATCAGCGCCTTGTCGCCGGTGACCTCGTGGTAGGCGTCGATCTGCAGCGTGCCCTGCAGGACGATCGCGTGCAGCTCGGCGAGGCGGGCACCCTGGTTCCACCCGTCGCTGTGATTGAAGTAGGCAAACGGAACGAGGAGCGACACAAACAGGAGAAGGGGACCTGTCAGCTGCTTCATTCGAGTGCGGGCAGATTATAGCTCCGCACACCTCGCCGGCGCAGCCATCTGCGGGCTTCTCCTGGCTCGTCTAGCCTTGACCTGACGTGAGCCGCACGAGGGGTGACCCATTCAGGATTCCAAGCGTCGATTTATAGCGGGTTTACGTGTCCACCAAGGATGGAGAGACACAGAAGCGACGCTCTGACGTCGCTTCTGTGCCTCCGTGCACTCTCTCCGTGCACTCTCTCCGTGTCCTCCGTCCTCCTCCGTGTCCTCGGAAGCGTAAGTACGTTAGAAGCCCATGCGCACGCTGAACTGGGCCGCGCGCGGCTGGCCGTTGCCACCGCGAAGCGCTGTCAGGCGCAGGAAGTCGGTCGAGCGCATGTCGCCCGTCGGGTTGTCGAAGTTCGCCGTGTTCGCGAGGTTGTACAACTCGAAGTTCACGTCGAACGTCTGGTTCGCGCCCTTGCGGAAGCGATAGCCGAAGCGCATGTCGGCCTGGTGGAAGTTGGGCCCGCGCGCGCCGTTGCGCCCGCCCGCGCTGTCGACGCAGATGGCGTTCACACAGGTGCCGCAGTACGACCCTGCCGCGACGGGATCGAACAGAATGCCGTTGCGATCGGGATCGACGTTGGTGTTGTGGATGGTGATCGGGATGCCGCTCATCCAGCGATACACGCCGCTGACGTTCAAGCCGCCGGTGTGCGGGATTTCATAGCGACCGCTGAGCGCGAGATTCTGCTTGCGATCGTTGTCGAGCGGTCCGAAATTCAGATCCAGGTTCGGATCCGCGCCCACCTGCAGCTGGTTGATGTAGGTCTGGTTGGCCTCGGCGTTCCCGCGCGCGTGGCCAATCGCGTACGAGACACGCGCGGCCCAGCCCGAGCTGTAGCGTTTCTCCAGCGAGAAGTTCACGCCGTCGAACTCGGAGCTGCCGTCGTTGACGCGCTCGTAGACGGCGTTACCGAACGGGCTGATCCCGAGCGAGGCCGCGATGCCCTCCAAATCCGTATACGTGATGGCGCCCGTGCGTGACGTATTGACGCGCGTACCAGGATTCAGGTTGTAGGTGATGAGCTGATTCTGGTTCCAGCTGTGCACGTAGTCCACCGTGGCGGCCATGACCGCCCCAAGCTGCCGCTCGTACCCAAGCGTGAACTGGCTGGTCCGCGGCACGCTGCGATCGGGGCTATCGAGATAGACGACGCCGGTATTGCGGCCGATCGATCCGGGCGGGAACAGCGCGTTGACCGCATCGCGATTCACGACCGGTCCGTTGACCAGGAACGGGTTCGTTGGCAGGTTGCCGGTGCTCGGACCGGCGTCGGCGCGGTCGGTTGGGAACGCCGCGACGAAGGAGTCGCTGAAGACGCCCTGGTTGAGGAACGGCGTGGTCGTGATCAACGTGATCTTGTCGTAGAACAGTCCCCATCCGCCGCGCACGAGCTGCGCCGTCGAACCACCGGGCCGCCACGCCATGCCGATACGCGGTGAGAGGTTGTTCTTGTCGACCGGATAGGTGCCGCTCGTCAAGGACGGGTTGAAGTCGTTGGGCATCGGCGTGGCCTCGATGTCGTAGCGCAGGCCGAGATTCACCGTCAGATTGCCCATCGCCCATTTGTCCTGCGCGAACAGCACGCCGACGTGCGTCGGCAGGTAGGAGGCGCTGGCGGCCGGCACGCGGATGAACAGGCGCTCCGGATACGAGCGGGCGTTCGTCGGATCGTACGCGAGGTCGGTCGAGAACTGGAACCGGCCGTTCATGTCGGTCTGGTCGGGCAGCTCGATGGTCGAATAGATGTATTGCCCGCCGAACTTGATGTCGTGCGACCCGCCTCGTCCCGGCACGAACCACGAGAACGAATCGCTCACTTCGGACGCGCCGTTGATGCGGAACTGCGCGCCGTTGGCAAAGCCGTCCAGGAAGGTCAGCATGGTCAGCGACGGCGGCAGCTCGGTCATCGGGATGCCGTCCTGCACTTCCTTCGCGGTGAAGCCGTTCTTCTCCCACGTATACGCGCCACGCAGCGTATTGAAGCGCGTGTTGCCCAACACCGCGTTCCACGTTGCCACCGCGGTGCGATCAATATCGAACTCCTGGTCTTTCGCGACCTGCGCGCGACGGCCGGCAATGCGGTCGTAGGTCGGCGAGTTCTCGGAGAGGTAGCGCGCGCTCCAGCTATTGTTGCTATTGAGCTGGTGGTCGACGCGAATCATGTGGTTCCACAGCTTCATGCGCTGCGTGTTGCTGTAGTCGAGCTCCGGACGCGCCGCGAAAGTATTACTGCGCCCTTCCGCGTAGACCAGGCGATCGAGGCTGTAGAAGAAGTGCATCCGATCCCTCAGGAGCGGTCCCCCCAGCGTGCCGCCCCAGTCGATTTGCGACGTGTCGGGCTTCTCCAGGTTGTTCTGCTCCACGAAGAAGTCCTGGGCCGTAATGTTCTCGCCGGTGTAGCTGGCGAAGAGACTCCCGCGAAACGCGTTGGTGCCCTGCTTGGTGATGGCGTTGATCACGGCGCCGGCGGTGCGGCCGAACTCGGCGTCGTACTGGTTGGTCAGCACCTGGAATTCCTGCACCGCTTCGAGCGCCGTTCTCGTCTGGCTGCCGCACGACGATCCCAGGTAGTCGTCGTTATTGCCGCCGCCGTCGACCGAGAAATTACCGCTGCGGTTGCTGCCGCCGCCAACGATCAGTGATTCGCACGCGAACGACGCGGTCGACGACTGCAGCTGGATGCCCGGCGCCAGCGACACGGCGGCGAGCCAGTTGCGGTTGAGAATCGGCAGCGCCGCAAGTTCCTGGTTGCTGATGTTGGTCGCCACCTGTGTGGAGGTGACATCGATGATCGGCGACTCACCGGTGACGGTGATGTTCTGCTCGAGCGTGCCGACTTCGAG
>JALDXK010000178.1:0-10433 GCA_032155105.1 Acidobacteriota bacterium | reverse complement strand
CGATGTTTCCTGTCGCACAGTTGCCGCAAATGGCGTCCATTGCCACCTGGCGGCGGACCGGCAGCATCATCGAGCGCTGGAACGAGAATGGCGATCCGCCCAGCGCCCGCGGCATCGCCGACGAGCAGGGCCGCGTGATGGTGCTCATGGTGCACAACACGGATCTGCCCGATCCGTGGGAGCGCGAAGGCGAGGACAAGGACTATTTCTACCGGTTCTCACCCGACGCATACGCCGCCGGCATCAACATCCTGATCTATGCGATGACGCACTGAACACGGTCATCCGCATGTGAGAATCACAATCATAGGGATAGCGAACGTTCGATTGTTAAGTCTGGCCCTTCGCAAACGGAACAGCGGCCTGCTCATTCCGCCCACGGGAAGTGAAACCGTCGCCAGCGGCAGTTTGGCGGTGAAACGACCCGTTCCGATAGTCATGTCACAATCGCCGGCCATGGCGAACACCGAACCTGCGTCACTTCTCGACACGCTGCTCGATTCCTGGGACCGGAACAACACCATCACCGTCAACCTGCTGCGCGCCTTGCCGGAAGGCGTGATGGATCTCACGGCGGCGCCGAGCAGTCCAACCATCGCGCAACTGTTCACGCACATGCACTACGTGCGGCTGATCTTCGTCGAAGAGGATGCGCCGGAATTCGCGAGGCCAACGCCCGGTGGAGAGTGGATCGCCGAACACGATCGCGTACGACTCGAGGGCTGGTTGCACGACAGCGCGCTGGCCGTGCGCGAGGCGGTCAGGCACAAGGTGGACACCGGCGGTGAGATGCTGCGTCACTACGACCATCCGATACTGATGCTGCAGCATCTGATCTGGCACGAGGGTTACCACCAGGGTCAGATCAAATTAGCGCTGAAGATCGCCGGCAAGGCCTTCGACGATGAAGAGATCGGCGCGGTGACCTGGGATGTCTGGATGGAGAAAACGCAGTAGGCCACAAATGATCCAGCCCAGGGCCGCAGACCTGTCCGCCGTAGCGCGAGTTGTCCGCCGAAGCCGAAGAGGGCAGGCGGAAGCACGAAGGTGGAAGGCGTAGAGCCGTCGGTTGCCTTTTACTCTTTCACTTCGATGCGCGTCAGAGGAACCTCAGCGTTTTGGAGAGTCACGATGTGACCTCGCATTCGTGACGCTTCCTGCGCGGTGATGCGAGCGTGCCCCGAGTGACGTGTGCAGAGTTCCAGGGCGCGCTCGATGTTGGCTCGCCGCGTGGCGCTCACCTCCTGCCCCTCGCTCGCGGTCAGCGCTGCCTCGCGCGAACGCCGCTGGTGAAAGACGATGATCTCGCGACAGATTTCTCGAAAGGCCATCACCGCGTCGGCCGAAATCTCCAGGAGCGCCAGCTTGATCTTCAGCGGATTTTGCATCTCGATCGCAACGATTTCTATCTTCCGGAATTCGACGCTCGATGGGTACGCGGCAATGCTTCCCAAGTCTCGCAGTAGTTCGTCGAGGCTGACGAGACTCGATGCAATATCGCCAAGCAGCGCTCTCCCTTGTGTGCCGGTGTCGAATTCAAGATGAATGAAGGTGACTCCGGTTGGCGCCTTCGTAGGGGGAGTCATGCGGTCCGCTCACGATTTCTGTACGCGAGCAGCAGCACACCAGCGCAGAGCTTGTGGTGGCGCGCCCATGCCCAGTTCAGTAAGTCGACCAGAGTGTCCATCTTCTTCCTTAGATTGTCCGGCCGCAAGAGAGGCACTCAGACCATCTCGGGGCGATAGGCGACGGCATCGAAATACTCCGTCGCTATCAGGTAGCCATTGTCCATCAGGAGGGACGCGCATTGCTTGAACTCAGCCGGCGTCATGATGCCGTTGGGCATGCCGTGCTCGAAATGAATGATCGCAGGTTTGCGGCTCCGAAAATCGATCATTCGGATGATCTCGACGTCGTAGCCCTCGGTGTCGATTTGCAGCAGATCGATGGCCCCGACGCCGTGCTGCTGCAGCAGCTCCTCGAGCGTCACGCAGGTGACCGTTTCCGTGCGCATCGCCTCCGTTGGCACGCCGGCATCAACATGATGCTGTCCCTTGAACGATCCGATTCCGCGCGCCCACACGTCCAATTGTGGGAGTCTGGCCGGATCGACTCTGTGCATCTCGGCGGATCTTTGGCTCGCGTGGATCGCGGTATTGACCGCCTTCACCTTTGCGTACGGGCGATAATTCGCGGCGAGCTGGTCGAACACGTCCTTCAACGGCTCGACCACCAACCCGGCCACCTGGTTCCGGGTGACGAATTCCCAGATGGGATCGCCGAACACTCCATCGTTCGCACCGATCTGGACGAAGAAGAAGTCCGGGGCCTTGGCCAGACGGCGGTACAGCAGCGGTTCGAAGACGTTCAACGTCTCAACGCGCTGCAGCCGGTAACCAAGTTTGTCGAAGAACCAGCGCAGCGTGGTCAGCCCCCCGCGCGCGGCGCGTTTGTGGATCGGTGGTGTCAACGATTCCTCGCCCAAAATGATAGCGGATAGGCGCACACGAGCCTCGCGGCCGGCGGTTGACGATGGAGCTGAACAATCCACGTCGTGGGCCCGTCTACTCTCCAAGGCCCTTTATGTGGACACTCTGGCAGGACCTTCGCTACAGCGCGCGCCTGCTCGTGAAGCATCCGGGCTTCACGCTCACCGCCATTGGCGTGCTGACGCTCGGCATTGGCGTCAACGCCGGCATCTTCGGCATCATCAACGGCCTGCTGATACGTCCGCTGGCCGGCGCCGGCGCGCCGGGTGAAGTCGTCGGCATCTACAGCAAGGACCGGACGACCGAGCGCGGGTATCGCGCCTTCTCCTATCCGGGCTTCGAAGACGTTCGGGCCGCCGGGGAGTCGTTTGCCCAGGTCTCGGCGCACAACGTGGCGCTCGGCGGCGTTACCGAAGACGGCGCCACCCGCCAGACAATGCTCGACATCGTCAGCGCAAACTATTTCGCCGCGATGGGCGTGCGGCCGATCCTCGGCCGCGATTTCACCCTCGCCGAAGAGCGGCCAGGCACAACCGACCGGTCCACCATCATCAGCTTCAAGCGATGGGAGCGCATGCAGTTCGCGCCGGATGTCCTGTCGAAGACCGTGCGGCTCAACGGCGAGGACTACGCCATCGTCGGCGTCGCGCCGCAGGGATTCAGCGGCACGACTGCGGTGATCGGCACCGAGTTCTTCGTGCCGCTCGGCGTGCACGATCTGTTCGAGAACGATTTCGCCTCGCGGGATTCTCTGCCGCTGCAGGACCGCCGCAACCGCTCGCTGATCCTCGTCGCGCGGTTGCAGCCCGACGTCACGCGCGATCAAGCGAACGAGCGGCTCACGGTGATCGCCACCGCGCACGAGCAGGCCTATCCGGCCGAGAACAAGGATCAGGATTTACTAGCGAGACCGTTGAGCCGGCTCAGCATCAGCACCAGCCCGCAGGACGATCGCGAGCTGTGGGCGCCGTTCGTGATGCTGCAGGGACTCGCCGCCGCGGTGCTGCTGACCTCGTGCCTGAACCTCGCGAACATGATGCTGGCCTTCGGCGCGACGCGGCAGAAGGAGATTGCCATCCGCCTGGCGGTGGGCGGCGCACGCCACCGCATCGTGCGGCAACTACTGATCCAGGGACTGCTGCTCGCCGTTGCCGGCGGCGTGGCCGGCATGATCACGGCAGGATGGGCGTCTCAGGCGCTGGTCTCGACGATGTCCACGGTGCTGCCGTTCGCGATTGGCTTCGACGTGTCGGTGGACATCCGCGTGGTGATCGCGACGTTTGCGTTCTGCGCACTCGCCACCATCGGCTTCGGCCTCTGGCCGGCGCTTAGGCTGTCGCGGCCGGACCTGCTGTCGTCGCTGAAGGACCAGGCCGGCGAGGTGTCGGGCCGGCTGGCCGGCCGCATCACCGTGCGCGGCGCGCTCGTCACCGCGCAATTGGCGCTGTCGCTGGCGCTGCTCGTGCTGAGCGGTCTCTTCGTGCGCGGCGCCGCTGCGGGCGCGTCGGCGGAACCCGGATTCGCCGTGGCTCCGCTGGCCATCGCCGAGATCGATCCGCGGCTGGGTGGCTACGACGTCGTCCAGAGCCAGGAGACACGGCGCGTGGTGCTCGAGCGCATCCGATCGATGGCAGGGGTGTCGGCCGCCACCACGTCCACAGTCATCCCGTTCGGCGATTACACGATGACGGCCAGGGTGCAGCGCGAAGGGCCGCGGCTGCGCAACGAAGATCCCGCCGCCAAGGGCGCGCTCGTCGGGGCGCTGGAGTACCAGGTTGGCGCCGGCTACTTCTCCACGCTCGGCGTGCCGATGCTGCGCGGCCGCGAGTTCACGGCCGCCGAGGAAATCGGCATCGGCGGCACGCCACCGGTGATCATCGACGCCGCGCTCGCGGCGCGGTTGTTCCCGAATGAGGATCCGGTCGGGCGCCTGCTCCAGTTCGGCGCCGATTCGCACGGTGCGGACGCGAAGCCGATGGAGATTGTCGGCGTGGCGCCGACGCTGCGCCACGAGCTGTTCGCCAACGAGGCGGAGGAACACATCTACCTGCCGTCGGGAGGGACGCAGGCGACGCGCATGTTCGTCTACGCGCGCGCGGCTGCGCCGCAAGACGGGGACGCGATCGTGACGAGTGTCAGGCAGGAGTTGCGCGCGGTCGATCCCGACATGCCGGTCAGCTCCGTGCGCAGCTTTCGATCGCATCACGAGGGCAGCGCCCAAGTGTGGATCCTGCGCGCGGGCGCGCAGATGTTCCTGACCCTTGGACTCGCCGCCGCGTTCGTCGCGGTGGTGGGACTCTACGGCGTGCGCAGCTACCTGGTGTCGCGCCGCACGCGTGAGTTCGGCGTCCGCATGGCGATCGGCGCGTCGCCTGCCGATGTGCTGCGTCTCGTCCTGAAGGAAGCGATCACCACCACGTCGGTTGGCCTCGCCATTGGCCTGGGCCTTGGCGTGCTGCTCGGCTGGGGCATGAGCGCGGTGATCTACCAGGTCAGCCCGTTCGATCCGCTCACGCTCGGCGGCGCCGCGGGGATCCTCGCTGTGGCGTCGCTCATCGCGTCGGTCGTCCCGGCACGCAGGGCCGCCAACGTCTTGCCGATGACGGCGTTACGGAATGATTAGCGTCAGATTTCAGATCTCAGATCTCAGATTTTAGATTTGTTGCGTGGTCGTTGTCTGATCTAGCTTCGCCGGTTTCACGAGATGGAAGCCGGCGGCATCCTGATACGCCTTCGCTAGCGCAAGAATCTCCGCCTCGCGGAACGGCTGCGCGTAAATCACCGCGTTGGTCGGACCACCGGTGTCGGCAAAACCGTTCGGCAGATTGATCGCGGGATAACCGGCGAGGTTCGCGTAGCCGAAGTGCCGCTGCGTGGGCGACTGCTCGCGCTCCGGGCGCGGGGCCGGACGCGGCGCCTCGGGTTCGCCTTCGCGGCGCGCCGGTGGTCCACCGACGCCGGTGTTGTTCGACCCGACGATGTAGACGTCGACGTGCGCGGTGGCCTTCGCCAGCTCCATCATCATCATCATCCGCGCGCGCTGCTGCTGCAGGTATTCCGGCGCGGGGATGAGCCGCGCACTTGCGCCCGAGCCGCCGGTGCGTGCGCCCTTCATGCGTCCGGCCCGCGCCCACTCGTCGAAGTAGGCGGTGCGTTCGGCCCCGAAGCCGCCGGTGGCGACCGGGAACACCGGCACCTCGATCGGCACGAACTGTGTGACGCCGAGCGAGCGGAACGTCTGCAGCATCTTGTCGGCATTCGCTTTCGCCGACGCGTTGGTGATGGTGTTGAACGAATCCTGGATGATGCCGACCTTCAGCTTCCTGATGTCGAGCTGCGCGCTGTAGTTGAACGGCACGTCGCTGACGCTCATGTCGCGGCCATCGGGCTTCGCGATCGCCTGCATGACGATGACGTTGTCTTCGGCGTAGCGGCAGATCGGACCGAGCCGATCCTGCGTCCACGACAAGGCCATCACACCATAGCGGCTGACGCGGCCGAAGGTCGGACGCAGGCCGGCGAGCCCGCATCGCGCGGACGGGCTGAGAATTGAACCGCTCGTTTCCGTGCCGATGCCGAACGCGATGCAGCCCGCGGCGGTCGCGGACGAGGGGCCCGCAGACGATCCGCTCGAACCCTGAGTCGGATCCCACGGGCTCTTGGTCTGCCCGCCGAACCAGTTGTCGCCGCCGGCGAGCTCGCCCGTCGTGACCTTCGCGATCAACACCGCGCCCGCGTCACGCAGCTGCTCCACTACCGACGCGTCGTAATCGAGGACCTGGTCCTTGAAGGCGTTCGATCCCCACGTGGTCTTGTAGCCCTTCACCGAGATGATGTCTTTCGCGCCCCACGGAATGCCGTGCAGCGGACCCTTGTACTTGCCCGCGGCAATCTCGACGTCGGCGCGCTTTGCTTCGGCGCGGCCGTAGTCGTCCAGGAACGTCACCACGTTGTTGAGCAGCGGGTTGTAGCGATGCAGCCGCGCGAGGTACATGTCGGTAAGCTCGGTCGAGGTGACCTGGCGCGTGCGCAGCAGCTCGCCGAGGTTGCGCAGCGGCCAGAACGCGACGTCCTCGAGGTTCGCCGGCCGCTTCACGCTCGGCGCGGCGCTCAGGCGCACCGGCTGTCGCGTCTTGTTCACCGTCATGCCCGGCACGAGCGGGCTGAAATGGAACGGCGGCGACACGTCGGGCGGGATGTGCAGCTTCCGGAGGTCCTCGTACCCCGCGAGATTGCGGTTCGCGGTCTCGGCGAGCGTCTTCTTTTCTTCCTCGCTGATCTCGATTCCCGAGAGTTTCAGGGCCTCGTTGATCATGGCCAGCGTGATGCGCTGGTTGGCCGAATCCTGCACGCGCGCCCATAGCACGCCCGGCACCAGGGTGGACCCGAGCCCTGCGCCCGCAAACGTGGCCAGGAACCTGCGGCGAGTCGAATCGAGGTTCTTCATGACGGGAGATAATCGCATAAAATCGAGTCTCTTTGCGCAATCGCATCAACGAAGCGGCGTCGCGGATCGCGGTCGCCCTCACCCATCGAAATTTCCGGTTGCTCTGGTTCGGCGCGCTCACCTCGAGCATTGGCACGTGGATGCAGAAGGTGGCGCAAGCGTGGCTGATCGTCACGCTGACCGGGGCCTCGTCGGCGTTTTACCTCGGCCTCGACAGCTTCGCCGGCGAAGTGCCGATCCTGCTGTTCACGCTGATCGGCGGCGTGGTGGCCGATCGCCGCGATCGCCGCCACATGATGCTCGTGTCCCAGGTGGTGCAGATGGTGGTCGCGATCCTGTTGGCCATCTTGATCTTCACCGAGCGGATTGAGATCTGGATCGTCCTGACGCTGTCCTTCATCTCCGGCTGCGCGCAGGCGTTCGGCGGTCCCGCCTACCAGTCGCTGATCCCGACGCTGGTCGGGAAGGAACACCTGCCCAACGCGGTGGCGCTCAACTCGATCCAGTTCAACCTCGCGCGCGTGATCGGCCCGATCGTCGCCGGCGTGGCGCTGGCGTCGTTCGGCATGGTGGCGTGTTTCGGCTTGAACGGGATCTCGTTCCTGTTCGTGATCGCCGCCATCCTCGCGCTGAGGGACATCCACGTCCCGCCCACCGCCACGGTGAGCATCGTCGAGCAGATGAAAGACGGCTTGAACTACGTGCGCAACTCGCGCAACCTCAAGGCGGTGACGCTGCTGGGCTTCATCGGCGCGTTCCTGGGGTTGCCGCTGCTGACGTTCCTACCGGTGATCACCAGGGACGTGTTCCAGCAGGACGTCGGCTTCTACTCGCGGCTGATGACCTTTTCGGGCGCGGGCGCGGTGACCGGCGCGCTGGTCGTGGCCTACATCGGCAAGCACCGCCACATCGGAAAGCTGTTGCTGATCTTCCTGGCGCTGTTTGGCACTGCGATGGCGTTGTTCTCGTTGTCGAGAACGCCGGCGCTCAGTGCCGCGATTCTCTTCGCCGCCGGCGCGCTGCTGGTGATGTGCTTCTCGCTGACCACGTCGCTGGCGCAACTGCTCGCGCCGCCCGAACTACGCGGTCGCGTGGTGAGCATTTACATGGTCGCGTTCCGCGGCGGGTCGCCGCTCGGCGGCCTGGCCAGCGGCTGGCTGGTGACACAGGTCGGCTCCGCGCCGGTGGTCTTGATGGTGAATGGCCTGCTGCTGACGGCGATCGCGAGCTTTTTCCTGATCCGCGGCCATGGACTCAAAGACGTGTGATGCACGGAGAAATACTTTTCCAAACGCCAGTGCTGCCAAGCGGCTTTGGTATTTTGAAAAGTCGTCTCCGTGTCCTCCGTGCCCTTCGTGGTTAGCGTACGTGATCACAAAGAGTCCAGAAATGCCAGCAGCGCGCGGCGTTGTTGATCGACGAGACGGCGATACTGCTCGATCACGCCACTCGCCTCGCCGGCGTGCTGGCGAATGGCGTCGGACGGCGTCATCGCGCTGCCGTCGTGCATCAGCGGCCGCCTGAAGCGCAGGCCCCATAGCGCGGGCGTGCGGATCTCGTGTGGCTGCGCGGCTTCCTGCGCAATACCGTCGCCGGTGCCGATGTCGTGCAGCAGCAGGTCGGAGAACAAGGGCACGAGCTTCCGATTCAGCGAGCCGGAGGCGTTGGCGCCCGTCGACAGCGCAGGCACGTGGCACGACGCGCAGCCAATCGACGTGAACACCTGCTCGCCCACGCGCGCCTCTTCGGTGATGGTGCCGCGCGACACCGGGGCGAGGAACTTCATGAATGCCTCGAAGTTGTCGATTGCCCGCTTGCCGGTGCGCGGATCGACGAGGTCCTCGGGGTCGCGCAGCCGGTCGCACTCGCGCATCCTGGCTTCGGAGATGCCGCCGTACGGCTCTTCGGGGAACAGGTCGTTCGTGATCCCCATCTCGTTCGTGTAGGCATCACCGGAGAACGTCAGCAGCGTGGCAATCTGCGCCTTCCACCCGAACCGGCCCACCCGCCGTTGGCCCGTGGCCACATCGACAACGATCGCCGCGCGCCCGCTGATGCCGTCGCGATCGCGATCGAAAGGATCCTCGAGCGCCAGCAATGTTTCGTCGCCAATCGCCTCGATGAGCCCGGCGCCGAACAGCGGCACCGACATGCGCCGCGCCACCACCGTGGCCTCAGCCGGCACCACGGACTGGCAGCGATGATCGGGAATCGAGAACAGCTGGTAGAGGGTCGTGCCGCCGACGACGCGGAAGGTGCCGTCGGCGTCGCGGGCGCCGGCGCGCATCTCGGTCATCGGGCTGCCGCCGCCGATCACCGGCACGTTGTGGCACGAGGCGCAGCCAGTGCCGTTGAAGAGCGGGCCCAGGCCGTCGCCGGGTTCCTCGATCTCGCGGAAGTCCTCGAGCCCGATCCGGAATCCCTCGAACTCGCTCGGGGTGACGCCGGCCAGCGGATCGCCGGGCCGCGCGGGTGATTGCTGAAAGCCCTGAGCGACGTTGCCGGCCGCGTGGGCGGCAACGGAGTCGAAGGAGGCCGATACGCCGAGCATGGTGCCGATGAGCACGGCGGCGGCGGCGGCCAGGACGGTCTTGATCTTCATAGGTCCGCTCATTTCACGACCAGGGTCGCGCGCATCGCGGTATGACCTGCGCCACAGGGACGCGAGCACTCGATCACGAATCGGCCGGCTGTGTCGGCCACGTATTTCACGACCGCCTCACCACGCCGCCGCTTCGGGATCTCGGCGTTCACGTCCGTGCCGACGATGCGGAAGCCGTGATCGGTGTCGTTGCTGGTGAGGTGAAACTCGATCACCGTGCCGCGCTCGACCACGATCTCCGAGGGGGTGAAAGCGAAACGCTCAGCGGAGACCCGAATGACTTTCGGCGCCTGCTGGACCGACACACCTAAAGGAGTGGCCGACACACCTAAAGGAGTGGCCGACACACCTAAAGGAGTGGCCGACACACCTAAAGGAGTGTCCGACACACCTAAAGGAGTGTCGCCGCAAGCGGTGATCAGAAGGCTCGCGATTAATAGCTTTGCTGTCATCTTAAAACCACCAGCCGACACCGAGGTTGAGGCGCCATGGCGCGGAAACGACGCTGCTGTTGTTGAACTCGCGGACGTAATCGAACTTGAAGGCCACGTCGGGATCGGGGAAATACGTGGCGCCGGTCACGAATGCCGATCGCTGCAGTTCCTCGAGCGGCACGAACCCCTCGGGCATCTCGTTCTGGGTGTCGAACAGCTCGTAGCGGCCGAACAGCATCACCTCGTGCAGCCACGAATCCGGCGACACGCGCAGCGCGTACTCGCCATAGGCGCCGAGCAGCCGGCTGGCGATGTTGGGACTGATCCCGGTTTGCGCCTGCAGGGCGCGGTTCAGATCGCCGGCACCGTCGATGGTGACCATCGCCCCCTGCCCGCGCACCTCATGGCGTCCGCGCCGGTAGCGCGCATCGAGCGCGGCCACGCCCACCGTCGGGGGGGGG
>JALDXK010000177.1:0-10484 GCA_032155105.1 Acidobacteriota bacterium | reverse complement strand
GTCGCTGCCGACGGCACGACGACCAAGGAAACCTGGGCGGCGAATCCGAAGGCGCCGATCGACTGCTTCTACGTGTATCCCACAGTGTCCACGGATACCGGACTGTTCAGCGACATGACCGCGGACCCCGCGGAGAAGAACGTCGTCCACCAGCAGTTCGCGCGGCTCGGCTCGAAATGCCGGACCTTCGCGCCGATGTACCGCCAGCTCACGCTGGCCGGCCTCCGCCAGCGCCTCTCGAGTGGCACGATCAACTTCGAGAGCGGCGTCTGGTTCGACGATGTGCGGGATGCGTGGCGGTCGTACATGCAGCGCGACAACCAGGGCCGTGGTGTGGTCCTCGTCGGCCACTCGCAGGGGGCCTACATCCTGACCGAGCTGCTCAAGCAGGAGATCGACGGCAAGCCGATTCAAAAACAGCTCGTCGGCGCGTACATTCTGGGCGCCACGTTCCCGGTGGCGAAGGGCAAGGACACCGGCGGCGCACTCAAGAACATCCCGTTGTGCCGCAAGCCCGGGCAGACCGGGTGCGTCGTGAACTTCTCGGCGTTCCGTTCCACCGTGCCGCCGCCGGCGAACACGCTCTTCGGCAAGGCCGCCGATACGGCGCACGCGGGCTCGTGCACCCACCCCGCGACCCTCACCGATGGCAGCGCGCCGCTCCACGCGTACCTGTTTGCGACCGGCCGCACCATCGCGATGGCCGGGGCGAACACGACGTGGGTCACCGGCAAGACCGTGGACACGCCGTTCGTGAGCGTGCCTGGCCTGCTGACCGCGAAATGCGCGACCAACGAGCACGCCACCTTCCTGGAGATCACGGTGAACGGCGATCCGGCGGATCCGCGGACCGACGACATCGGCGGCGATCTCGGCGTGCCGGGCAAGCCGATCCCGATGTGGGGCCTGCACCTCGTGGACGTGAACTTGGTGATGGGGAACCTCCTGTCGAACGTCGAGGCCCAGACCAAGACGTACCAGCGGCGGTAAGGTTCGACATGAGCACCCGCAACTGGATCGCCGTCGGGCTGACCATCGTCTCGCTCGTCCTGCTGGTGCCGGGCTTGCAGAGCGATGCGCTGACGATCACGGCGACGATGCCGCTGCTCAAGAAGCCGTTGTACGAGGAGACGCAGAGCATCCTGCGCGCGGCGCGGCGATTGTACGACTCGGGGAACTACTTCGTCGCCGGCCTGGTGATCTTCTTCAGCCTGGTGGTGCCGTTCATCAAGATCGCGCTCCTCGGCGTGATCCTGGCGGCCAAGTCGGCGCTGACCCGCTATCGCGTGTATCTCTTCACGAGATCCATCAGCAAGTGGGCGATGGCCGACGTGTTCGCGGTGGGCGTGTTCATTGCCTTCCTCGCCGCCAATGCGCTCGACAACCTCGACGCGAAGATCCATTCCGGCTACTACTACTTCGTGATGTATTGCATCGTCTCGAACCTGTCGTTCCAGTTCCTTTACGTACCGCCACCAGCCGAACGGGCAACGTCGGTTCCACACGCATGAAAGCGCGTTCGTTCAGTCACGTCGGGATCACCGTCCGTAATTTCAACGAGTTCGTGCGGTTCTACTGGGATGTCTTCGGCTGCCCATTGGTGGGCGTGTCGGACACACCGCCCGAGCGGGTGCGTGCGTTTTTCGGCGTCGACCCTTCGACTCCGCAGACTCCGGGGGCGGAATCCGCGTCGCTCGGGGCAGGGGCGCAATTGCCGACGTGCAAGATCGGCTGGATCCGCGTCCCCGGCGGCGCGGTGCTGGAAATATTCGAGTTTCAGCCTCAACAACCGCTCGTGCAAGGGCCGTGGAACCGCGTCGGCCTCACCCACTTCTCACTGAACGTGCGCAACACGCAGAAATGGCACGACTACCTGGTGAGCAAAGGCGTGGAAATCGTGTCGAAGCCGGAGCGCTCGCCACGCGGCCACACGTTCTTCTTTGCGAAGGATTGCGACGGTAACCTGATCGAGCTGATGGACCTCGGCTACATGCACTACGTGCTCGACTGGCTCGGACCGCTCGGCGGCTTCATCTTTCGACGCGGAATGTACAAGCAATACTACGCGCCGAAATAACGTAAGACCCCTCGCGCGACCGTCAGTCGATTCGAAGTTTCGCGACGGCAAAGATCCGGAAGGAATAATCGTAATCGTGCTCGACGCGGTGGCCGCGCACCGACGCCTCGAGCCACGACTCCTTCGCGAGCGGAAAGACGCGCGTGAAGCCGAGCTCGCCGTAATCACGCAGGTTCCGATAGGGCGTGCCGTCGAGCCGCATCGACTGGTAGTTGCGATCGCCTTCGATGGTGATGAAGTCGTCGCCGCGAAACATAATGACGTGGGCGCGCCAATGCGCCTTCTCGAGGTTGGCGCGCAGGAACGTGGCCAGGCCTGCGCGGGTGCGTGAATCATCACGCCGATCCGGATCGTACCTCGATCCGAGAATGTAGGCCTCGAGCGAGAGCTTGTCGAGCGACCCCGCCGGCCCGCCGACCTCGCCGCCAAGCGATCCCGCCAGGCTGTCGCTGACGTGGCCGTTGCTGGTCAGCTGGCCGCCCTCGTGGACGATGAAGAAATCGCCGCCGATGGTGATCGCGCGATGCACCTTCACCCGCGACACGACGCCGGCGTCGAGCCGCTCGCGCTCGTGCGAGTTGGCGATCCGCTGCCAGTGCACCCACGACTCCTGCGTGACGCGCGCGGTGTCGAGCAGCCACTGCACGCCCGCCTCCCACGGCCGCGTGAACGACAGCGTGTCCACCTGCAGCGGCGGCAGCAGGCCGTGCGGACCGCTGCGATCCGGGCCGATGCCCTGCGCGCGGCGGACGGTGTCGAGGGTGCCGAGCATCAGCCGCGACCGGGGGCTGCCGACCACCAGCGTGATGACCGGGCGCACTTCGTCGAACGCCTCTTGCGAGCCGAACGGCTGGTTGGCGAAGACGCCGGCGCGAATGGCCAGGCGAGGGCTGATCCGCGCCTCACCGACGATCAGCGCGTGGGCGCCGATCGTGGTCTCGCCGTCGCGAAACGGGTTGAAGAACTCGGTGTTGTCACCGTAAAACGTGGCCGTGGCGTCGAGGCTGTAATCCACGTCCTGGGCCGCGGCGCCTCGGCTCAGCAACAGGCAGCCCGCGAGGAGGATCGCGGCACGAAGCATGGCTCGGCAATACTAGCGTGCTCATGGTCAAACGGACCAGCTTGGCCCTCATCGCCCTCCTGGCGGCCTGCGCGATGCCCGCTTTGGCGCAGGAACGGGACCCGTTCACGAAAGGCACCGTCGGCATCGAGTTCGGCGTCGCGCCGCTCGTCGAGATCTGGAACCTCAACGGCCACCGCGAGCCGATGCTCGAAGGCAGCGCGTCGTTCTGGGGCGCCATCAGCAACCGCGTGGCGATTGGCTTCGAGTTCCAGCACGGGTACGTGTTCCAGCACACGCCGGGCGCGCTGGTGCAGGGCATCTCGCCGTTGGTGCGATGGAAATTCGCCGACCAGGCGACGTGGGATTGGTTCGTCGAAGCGGGCCCAGGCGTGTCGTGGTCGGACCTGTCGACGCCGCCGCGCGGCACGAAGTTCAACTACCTGTTTCAGGCCGGCGCGGGAGTGTTGAAGCGTACTGGCAACAGTCAGCACCTGGTACTCGCCTACCGATTCCTGCACCTGTCGAACAATCACCGCGAGGGCCGCGAACACAATCCAGATCTCGAGATGATGGGCCTGTATGTCGGGTGGTCCTTTTCATTCTGATAGTTGGCAATTGGCAGTTGACGGTTGCCAGTTGAGTTGGCAGTTGAGTTGGCAGTTGCGAGGTGAGGTGGTAGTTGCGAGTTGAGTTGGTTGCGATATGCTCCGCGCCATGACGAAAGCAGCGGTCTGCTGTACCGTTCTGATCTTGACGGCCGTTGGCTGGGCGCGTGAACAAGCGCCGCCGGTGCCGTCGTTCAAGCCCGATCCCAATTTCTTCAAGCTGCCGGCCGACTTCAAATGGGGCCAGGTCATCGGCATCTTCGCCGACTCGCGGGAGCACGTGTGGACGTCGAGCCAGGGCCGCATCGCCGAGTGGGATCCGCAGGGGAAGATGGTGCAGTCGTGGGACGCGCGCGGGCCCGACGGCAAGTGGAGCACCATCCACGGCCTGTTCGTCGATCACAACGGATTCGTCTGGACCAACGCGCGCGAGAGCAACCTCACGGTGAAGTTCACCCGCACCGGGCAGGTGTCGCTGGTCATCGGCAAGTTCGATCAGACCGGCGGCAGCAACGACACGACGTTGATGGGGCGGCCATCGGAGATCTGGGTCGACGCGGCGGACAACGAAGTGTTCGTCGCCGACGGCTACGGCAATCGCCGCATCATCGTGTTCGACGGCGCCACCGGGAAGTACCTGCGTCACTGGGGCGCGTATGGCAAGAGACCGGAAGATCCACCTCAAGGTGCACAGGGTGCACAGGGTGCACAGGGTGCACTGGGTGCGCAAGGTGCGCAAGGTGCGCGAGGCGGAGCTGCGAACGAGCCAGTGCCGGCGGCGCCGCCGGCGCAATTCCGCACGCCGCATGGCATCGTCGGTTCGCGAGATGGATTGATCTACCTCTCCGATCGCGCCAACAACCGCATCCAGGTCTTCAGGCAGAACGGCGAGTTCGTACGGGAGAAGATCCTGCGGCCGCGTTGCGGGGCGCAGGAGAAAGCCACGTGGACGCCGAAGCGGCCGTGCGGCAACGAGGCCACCTTCTCGGTTGGCTTCTCACCGGACGCCGCGCAGACCTACCTGTACAGCGCTGACGGCGGCTCCCACTTCATCACGATCCTCAGGCGGAGCGATCTCGAAATCGTCGGAGAGTTCGGCGGCCCGGGCGTTGGCCCCGGTCAACTCGGCCGCCCGCACAACCTGACCGTGGATCCGCAAGGCAACATCTTCGTCGCCGAAGCCGCCGGACCGGAAGTCAAGCACCCGACGACGGGCGCGACCGTGCAGGCGGGCTTTCGCGCCCAGAAGTTTGCGCTGGTCAAGTAGCTGTCCACGTACGTTAACCGCGGAGATCACAGAGGACACGGAGACATTCTTGGCATACCAGTGCTGCTTAGCGGCACTGGTATTTCGAAACAATTCTCCGTGTCCTCGGTCCGTCAGCTGGGGAAACTCAGGCTGCTCCGTGCCCTCGGAAGGATCAATATCCCATTGCGTAGCCGGTGCGCCGCGGGTCGCCACCAGCGGTGATAGCGCCAGTGACGGGATCGATCTTGATCGTCTGCATGTGCCCGATGCTGCCCCAGCCTGGAGCGACGCGCAGGTTGTGGCCCATCGCCTTCAGCGCCTCGATGGTCGAGGCCGCCATGCGCCCTTCGACCTGCACCGTGATCGCCGCACCCGGCTTGTAGAAGTTCGGCTCTGCGTTGAGCGAGAAGCGCGGCGCTTCGATCGCCTGCTGCACCGGCAACTGGAAGTCGATCAGGTTCACCAGCATCTGGAACTGCGTCTGCCCGATCGTTTCGCCGCCCGGCGTGCCGAACACGAACGCGAGCTTGCCCTCTTTCAGCACCACCACCGGTGAGTTGTTGAGGATCGGAACCTTGCCGGCGCCGACGTAGTTGACGTTGTCGGGATACGGCGACGTCGAGCCGAGGCGCATGCCGTTGTTCAGCAGCAGCCCGGTGGAGCCGACCACGACGTTGTTGCCGAAGAGGCCGCCGAGGGTCGGCGTGACGCCGATCGCGTTGCCGAACCTGTCGACGATTGAGAAGCTGGTGGTGTGCTGCTCTGGGTCGTAGTTCTCTGGGAATGCGGGCCCATCAGCCTGGGACCTGGACGTATTGCCGCTGCCCTCGGGCGCGCCGGGTTGCGGGTACGCGCCTGCCTTCGCGATGTCGATCATCGCGCTGCGGCTGGCGGCGTAGGGCTTCGACAACATCCCCGCCGTGGGAATCACGGTGGACTTCGGATCTGCCACGTAGCGATAGATGTCGGCCTTCGACACCTTGATGGCTTCGATGAGGGCGTGCACCGCCTGCGGCGATCCCGCTCCATACGACGCGAGATTGAACCGCTCGACCAGGTTGGCGCCCATCAGCACTTCGAACCCGCCGCGCGAGGTCGACGGATTGCTGAACACGTCGTAGCCGCGATACGCGGTGCGCAGCGGCTCAGTCCACTGCGGCTCGTAGGCGGCGAGGTCCGCCGCGGTGAGCACGCCGCCGTTCGCCTTGAAGAACCGATCGAACTCCTGCGCGATGTCGCCCTTGTAGAACCGATCGAACGCCGCCTTGATGGCCGCCGACCGCGTGGCCTTCTTTGCCAGCGCTTGCTTCTCGGCGTCGACGAGCTTGCGCAGCGTCGCCGCGTAGTCGGGATTCTTCAGCAGCTCGCCGGCCTTCAGCGGCTGCCCGTTGGGCAGGAAGATCTTCGCGGTGGTCGGATACTTGCCCAGGTTGTTCTTGCCCCGATCGATCGACTGCGCGAGCATCTGGTCGATCGGATACCCCTTCTCGGCGTATTCAATCGCCGGCGCCAGCACCTCCGCCAGGCTCATCGTCCCCATCTTGTCGAGGATCGAGAGGTAGCCGCCGAGGTTGCCGGGCACGATACCGGCCTTCATGCCGGCGTTGAGCGTTTCCGGCGTCATCTCCGCAGGCTTGAGCGCCTTCGGCGCCGCGCCCGCCATCGAGATGGAGTGCACCTTGCCGGTTTTCTTGTCGAAGATCGTCGCGAAGCCGTTCCCGCCGATGCCGTTCATCTCGGGCTCACCGAGTGCGGCCATCGCGCCCACCGCCACCGCGGCATCGAAGGCGTTGCCGCCCTTGAGCAGCATCTGCAGTCCGGCACTGGAGGCGATCGGATGCCCGCTGGTGACGACGCCGTTCATGGCAGCCACTGCAGGCCGCGAGTAGAACGGCCGTGCGGTTGCGGGCGCTTCCGCGGCTTGCTGCTGCGCGAAAACGGCTACGCCCGCGATCAGGGCGAGGATGAGACCGATTGCTGAGCTGCGAGCACGCGTGAACATCTGGTGCCTCCCTCAGCCGCGCAGCATAACACTGCAACTGTGAACTGTGGGACCGCCGACTGGACTCTTAACTGTCGACTGCCGACTGCTGACTGTGCCGATAGGCAGGATTCTCCGCGCGCGCCTTCAGGCCGCCGGCTTCCATGAAGAGGTAGCGTTTCGTGATGCCTTCCGTCATCCACGCCAGCAGGCCGCCGAAGATGCCGTCGTAGCGGAGCGACAGCCTGGCGCGGCTGCCGTTCGGCGTCGGCTCCGCGCCATGGTGCGCGGTCACGAGGAGGCCGGGCGCGCGGTTGATCCACGTGAAACTGCGGCCCGGCTCGATCGCGCTGATCGTCCACAGCGCCGGTGGAAACTTCGGCTGCCGAATCACGGCCTTCCTGCCGACCGCGAGCGGACCGGGTTGCTGCAGCTTCACGCTGGTCACCGATGGCGTCCACTCATGCCATCGTTCGACGTCGGTCATCACCTCGAACACGCGCTCGGCCGGCGCGTTGATGTCGATGCTGATGCTGAAGCGAGGTTCGTGGGTCGCCATACTGTTTTGGATGCCGGCGTGTTCGAGTCTCGGTGTCGAATCGGTGTGAATCGGCGGCCTAGCTGCCGGAGCCGGCGCAGCGCAGGATCGTAGAGGTCCATTCCGCAGGGTCCGACTGTACCCACGAGGTCAGCAGGTCCACCGCCTTACGGTCGACGAGCACGCTGCCGAGCGGCGGCATCTGCGACAGCGGCCGCCGCGACTTCACGCGACGGATGATCGCGCTCGCCTCGGGCTTGCCAGGATTGATCAGCCGCGATTCTTCCTGCGCTTCCGGCACGACCCAGTGCCCGCGCTTGCCGACCGTCGTCGCGAGCGCGGCAGTGCACTCGCCTCCGCCTTCCCCGGGTCCCGGTTTCCGGCTCGCGGATCGCGGCAGGGTGTGCTTGAGAATGAGCCCCAATGATGCGATGGAACTCTCTTTGTTGTGGCAGCTGCCGCAATTCGCCGACAGGTAGCCGAGTGCGGCACGCGCTTCAGGCGTGGCCGCCCGGATGCGCGGCGGTGACTTCACCAGCTGTGTTCGCTTCGGGAAAATCAAGTTCTCGTCGGTCAGCGTGCGCAACGTGATCATGTCGCGCGTCAGCGGCTCTGCATGCGGCGCGTTCGGATCGCGATCGTCCGACAGCTGCAGCGCATCGAAGCCCAGCACCTCGGTGCGTCTCGAAATGTGGCACGCCTGGCAATCGGTAATCGCCGGGATGCTGTGAAACTTGCCGGGCGCGATCTCTGCCGCATCCGCGATGCCGTCTTCAGGCGCGAGTGTCGCCTCGGTTTGCGCCGTGTTCCACGCATACGAGGCGAACACCCACCGTTCCGTGCTTACGCGCCACAGGAGGCGCGTTTCCACTTTATGTCCGTCATAGGAGAACTCCTTCCAGATTTTCGTGCCGATTGGAAATTCCCACCGCGAGAGATTCGTCGCATCGATCGCCGCGCCTTCGGGCAGCCGAATCCAGCGGCGCTTCGCGGCGCCATCGGTCCACAGCGGGTACTGCGGTGAGAAGGGGCGGTTCCGCGGATCGATTCGCAGCGTCCCTTCGCCCGCATACAGGCCGGTCTCAGAGAGCCGAGGTGGCGCCACCGGCGCCGGCATCTCGGCTTCGAATCCCGTAACCTTGGCGACGACGACTACCAGGAGCGCCGTGGCCGCGATGATGCTCTTCATGACTGATCAACTGACAACTGCCGACTGAACTCTTAACTGTTGACTCTAGACTGCCGACTGTTACTGTCCCTCTGCCGGCTCAATTGGCTGCGGCACGCGGTTCTTGATCGGCTTCAGCGACTGCAGATACGCAAACACGCTCCGGATGTCTTCGTCGGTGAGCTGCGCGAGGTTCTGCACCGGCATCGGCGGCAGCACGGGACGGCCCTTGCCGCGCTCCTTCCCGGTTTTCATCGTCGCGATGAACTCCTCGACGGTCCAATCACCAAGACCGGTTTCCTTGTCGGGCGTGAGGTTCATCGTGAAGCTCGTGCCCCACGGACCGTTCCACGCCGTCATCGTCGCGGCGCCCACGGCCATCCATGGCATCGGCACCGCGGGCGGCGCCGGCATCTTCACCTGCTCGGGGTGACCGCTGAGCGCGCGATCCAGATCCCATTCGGGGCCCTTGGGTCCCATCTTCATCGGCGTGTGACAGTCATGGCAGCCCATGATGTCGACGAGGTACTTCCCGCGAATTTGTTGGGCGTTGAGCCCTGCCGGCGTCGGTGGCGGCTTCAGCTGCTCGCCACCACCGGTGGCGCGCAGCGTTGCAGTTGCCAATAGAGCAGTAAGAATGACGGCGGCGGCGAATATGAACGTCGCGATCACGAAGTCGGTCGTTTTCATGTGTCTCACCCTCCGTGAACATGAGACGACCCTTGAACACTGTTCGCACCCTAAGCCTTTCTTTGTGTTTCACTAACGATTCTTAAAAGGATCCTAAAAGGCTATACTTTGTATTTTCCGGCGCTTTTCTGCGCATTCTGCGCCCTCTGCGCCTTCTGTGGCCCATGCTGGATAAAGAACTGACGGAGTTTCTGGAGGCCGGTCTGGCCATCCACATCGGCACCCGGAACGCCCGTCTGGAACCCAATGGCTGCCGGGTCACGGCGGTGAGGGTGGAGAACCAGGGCCGCGAGGTCGTCGCGTACGTGCCGTCGGCGGCCACGCCTGCCGTCTTCGACGATCTGCGCGAGAACGGTCAAGCCGCGTTGTCGTTCGCGCGACCGATCGACGAACGCGCCGTCCAGGTGAAAGGCGTCTTCATCGATGTCCGCGATGCCGAGCCGGGCGAACAGGGGTTCGTCGTGTCGCAGTGGGAGGGTTTCCTGCGTCAGCTCGACATCGTCGGCATTCCGGGCCGGGCCACCGCGACGTGGAAAGTCTGGCCGTGCAGGGCCGTCAGAATTCGCGTCACCGCGATGTTCAGCTCGACGCCTGGGCCCGACGCGGGGGCGGTGCTGACATGAGCCTCGGTCTTGAAGAACTCGCGCCGTGCTTCCAGGGTCTGGTGCCGGCGATGTTGTTCACCTGCGCGAACGACGGCACGCCGAACGCCGCGTTCCTGAGCCAGGTCGAGTACGTCGACCCCACGCACGTCGCGCTGTCGTTCCAGTTCTTCAACAAGAGCCGGCGCAACATCGCAGAGAACCCGCACGCACTGATCCGCGTCATCGATCCCGACACGCACCAGGGCTGGGCGTTGCGGCTGAAGTATGAACGATCGGAGGAGTCCGGTCCCATTTTCGATCGCATGTACCTGCGAATCGAGGCGATTGCGTCGTACACGGGCCTGAAGGGCATCTTCAAGCTCAAGGCCGCCGATATCTACAAGGTCGAGTCGGTCGAACAGGTGCCCGAGGAGTGCGGTGTCACCGCGCGCTGGAGTCCTCGCGGTGGACGGCCGGACGCCGTGTTCACGATGCAGGCGATCCGCGATCTCACGGCAACGATCACGAC
>JALDXK010000176.1:0-10490 GCA_032155105.1 Acidobacteriota bacterium | reverse complement strand
ACAGCCCCGCGTATGCCAAACCCGATCCACCTGTTCCGCATCGAGCCGCAGGACAGCGCGCGCCTTGGCCGGCGCGGACGGCGGCAGCAACTCGGTGATGGCGAGGTTGAATGGCCGGGTCGGCCCCGCGAACACGACGTCCACCGGCATCGGCGCGGTGGCCAGCCGTCCCTCGGGTACGCAGGGGTTCTCGTCGATGGTCGCGGCACACCGGATGAGGAGCACCGCTTCGCGCTCAACCAGGTGAGGGATGGGGACCTCGGTCGTGGCCGTGCCAATCCGGATCGTGGTCCGCGCCGGCTGCGTCGGCCCGAGTGCGAGGATTTCGAACGCAGGTTCCGACGGCGGAAACGCGAGCCCGAGGTGCAGAGCCTTGACCAGGCCGTCATCCAATCCCGTCAGCCAGCCGACGGCGCGAACGAACGTGGAATCCTCGCGTTGCACCGAGATGACGCCGCGGGCGATGGCCACGTCCTGGACTCCGTCGACGAGCACCAGATCGTGTGAGCCCGGTGGAATCGGGCCGACCAGCACATCGGCGGAGTTCGGACTCTCGAAGACAAACCCGAGCGCGTCCTGAGCACCGACGCGCGCGCGCAGCAGCGGCGTGAAACCGGTACCTCTCACCTTGAACTTCGCCACCAGTTGTGAGCCGGAGCTGATGCGCCGCTCCTCTTTCGTGATGATCGACGGGGTGACCGATTCAATCTGCGGCGCCGACGGCCGGAACAACAGGTACGTGGCATAGCCGATTGGAATCAGGGCCACGAGAAAGAGCAGCACTGTCGCGTCAACCAGGTTGACGCCCCGCCACCGGCCGCCGGCCTCCGTCATGACCGCACCGCCGGGGCGGCCTGCGCGCGCCGCCATGCGTCATCGCCGTGGTCCCGTGCGATCCACCATGTTGCCGCGGCGCACAGTCCCAACGTGCTGATCCAGATCATCGTCGGCACGAGCAGCCCACGTAGTCGCAAGAGCGTCCCCACGTTGCCGGTGGTCACCGCGAGCACGGCCGCCGTCACCAGCGTCATGCCGGCGAGCAGGCTTGCGGTATCCGGGTCGAGGCGCCAACCGGTGATCATCCCGAGTGGCAAGGCCAGCACGAGGACGTACCACAACAGCTGCTCAGGCATGAACACAAGCTCGCTCGTGGAGCGCATCTGCCACGGCCACGGCGTGGCGATGATGCTGGCCGCGCTGCGGGCGAGAAACCGCGCCGCCTGGTCGGTCGTGAGTTTGAGATCCCAGCCCGACGGTTCTTGTGGACGCTTGTAGAAGTCGTCGTCGAGCAGCTTGTACGAATGGCCCACCGTAAAGACGTGGCCGGCGTGCATTCGTGCCGCGCCGGCAATCGAGTCCAGCGCGCGCGCGCGCAGCGATGGTTGCCACAGCACGACCACCATGACCACGAGTCCCAGCGCCGCCGCACCAGCGAGCCGTCGCGGCGAATCGCCGAGCAGTCGAATCATCGCCGCCACCACGATCCCGGCCACGGCGATGACCACTGCGCCGCGCCGAAGATCGTTCAAGACCCACAGCGAGGCTGCCGCCACCGCCAGTGGTATCACGGACCCGCGCCAATTGGCTGCGCGTGCCCGGCGTGCGAGCGCCAGGATCGACACGGTGAACGCCGCCGCCATGAAGAAATATATCGACTCCTTCAGTAACGACACCGACGCAAACAACAGTGACGGCAAAAAGAGCAGCAGGCCGAGACCGACAAACGACGGCACCGCCCCGAACGCCGGACGGATCGCCCGAAACAGCAGCGCCGCGCCGGCGACGAAGACCAGTGCATTCAGCGCCTTCATCGCATACGGCGTTGGGCCGAACAACACCTGCAGCCACGTCAGCAGCCACAGGTAGCTGGTGCGGCCGTATTCATCGCCGGCCACGAAGAAGTCGTACTTCGTCGCCGCCAGTCCGGCCAGGAGGTCGCGGGTCCGCAGCGCCCGCGACAGGTAGTAGGCCTCGTCGCCCGCCAGTGCCGTGACGCCGGCATCGCTGTGCACGGGAATGCCGATCACCAGTTGCGCAGTAATCAGGGCGAGGCGCGAGATGAACGCCGCCGCGAGGAGGCCAAGCAATGCCTGGCGTTCTCCCGCGGGCAGCCCGGTGGCCGCAACGTAGCCGACGACCGGAGCGAGCAACAACACGCACGCTGTCAGAGGTGACGCGACGACGAGGAGGGTCAACGCGAGTCCTGTCGCAACGATCGGCACAAGGGTCGTCACGTGGGTTCGCATATCATAACGCCGGAGCGCCATCGCCGATGGCGGTCGCGCCTCCGTTCCATGACCTCGTCTTTTCACTTCATTGATTGGGTGATCATTGCCGCCTACCTCGTCACGATGGCGGCCATCGGGGTCTACTTCTCACGCCGACAGCACAGCCTCGGTGAGTTCGTACTCGCCAATCGCCAGATGGGATGGCTGCCGGTTGGCCTCTCGCTGATGGCGGCGCTCAACAGCGGCATGGACTATCTCATGCAGCCCTCGTCCACCATCCAATACGGGCTCGTGCTGGCGACCGGCGTGCTGTCGTGGATCCCGCTCTATCCATGGGTGGCGAAGGTCGCCATTCCGTTTTACGCGCGACTGAACTACCTGACCGCGTACGAGTATCTCGAAGCGCGATTCGATGTCCGGGTGCGGGTGCTGGCGGCATCCATTTTCATGGCCTGGCGGCTCGGCTGGATGGCGACGGCCATGTACGTTCCGGCGCTGGCGTTGAATGCGGCGACGGGCGGCGCCGCGGATGTGACACTCGTGACGGTCACGATTGGCGTCGTCGTGACGGTCTACACCATGCTCGGTGGGATCCAGGCGGTGATCTGGAACGACGTGATTCAGTTCGTGGTGATGTTCACCGGCCTTGCGGCCACGGTCGTCATTGTCTGGTGGAGCATTCCGGGCGGACTCGCGGAAATCATGTCGACGGCGTCGGCGGCCGGGAAGCTGGACGTCTGGCCGCCGCTCTTCTCGCCCTCAGCGACAACATTCCTCGATCAGCTCCTGAGTTTCTTCGTCCAGCCGATCACGTTGGTGTCGCTGTTGATTGCGCTGGTCGTCGGCCGCGCGGCGCAGTACACGAGCGATCAGGTCATGGTGCAGCGGCTGCAGACGGCGCGGTCTGTCGATCATGCGCGACGGGCCTTCACCATCAACGCCGCGAGCGACGCGGTCTGGATGCTCGGCCTGTCGTTCGTCGGCCTGGCACTGTTTGCGTATTTTCAGCATCGCCCGCTGCCGGCCGAGTTCTCGACCGATCGCCTTCTGCTGTATTTCATGTCGTTGGCGTTTCCCGCCGGTGCCGCCGGACTCGTCGTCGCGGCCATCATGGCGGCTTCGCTGTCGAGCATCGATTCGGCAATCAATTCGTGCAGCTCGGTGGCGGTGGTTGACTTGTATCACCGCAGCTGGCTGGGACAAACGACCGTCGATCAGCGGCCTTCGATGGAATCGGCGAACGTCGTCGCCCCTCGCGTGGCCACGGTCCTGGTCGGTGCCGTCGGAACCGTGCTGGCGTGCAACGTCGGCCGCATCGGTAACCTGATCGAGATTTGGAGCAAGGTGGTCAACGCCTTCTCGGGCCCCCTCTTCGGCATCTTCCTGCTCGCCATGTTCAGCGCGCCGAGCGGCGCCGGCGCCGTACTCGCCGGCGGACTCGCCGGCGCGGCGACGAGCTACGTGGTGGCCTATCACAGCGGCCTGAGTTTCCTGTGGCCGTCGACGTTTGGCCTCGCCGCGACGCTCGTGGTCGGCGGCGCATGGTCGGCAGTCGCGCCGACCAGACCGGATGACGCCGGCCGCCGGTTGACGTGGCACGCAGTGATGCGCGCGACGCCTGCCGCATGAGCGTCGGCAGATCCTGAGATAGAATCGTGATCTTGTGGCCAACAAAAAACGTGCGCTGATCACCGGGGTTACGGGGCAGGACGGTTCCTATCTCGCGGAGTTGCTGCTCGACAAGGGATACGACGTTCACGGTGTGGTCCGGCGCCTGAGCGCCCCGAATGTCTGGCGCATTCAACATTTGCTCGAGCGCATCACGCTGCACCAGGCAGACCTGCTCGACCAGCTCTCGCTCATCAAGGTGGTCGAAACGTCGCAGCCCGAGGAGCTCTACAACCTGGGTGCGATGTCGTTCGTGCCCGCCTCATGGGATCAGCCGATGCTGACCGGCGAGTACAACTCGCAGGGCGTGACCCGCGCGCTCGAGGCGGTGCGCAGCGTCAACACCAAGATCAAGTTCTACCAGGCCTCGTCCAGCGAGATGTACGGCCGCGTGCGCGAAGTGCCGCAGACCGAGATGACACCGTTCTATCCGCGTAGTCCGTACGGTGTGTCCAAGGTGTTCGGCCATTACATCACCGTGAATTACCGCGAGAGCTACAACCTGTTCGCGTGCTCAGGCATCCTGTTCAATCACGAATCGCCCCGCCGCGGTATCGAGTTCGTGACGCGCAAGGTGACTGATGGCGTGGCACGAATCAAACTGGGTCTGACCGACAAGCTGCTGCTCGGCAATCTGGATGCGAGTCGTGATTGGGGCTTCGCCGGTGATTACGTGCGGGCCATGTGGCTGATGCTGCAGCAGGACGCGCCAGACGACTACGTGGTGGCCACCGGTGAAGCGCATTCAGTGAAAGAGCTCGTCGAGATCGCGTTTGCGCACGTCGGCCTCGACTGGCAAAAGCACGTCGCCGTGGATCCCAAATTCTTGCGCCCGGCGGAAGTTGATCACCTGATCGGCGATCCGACGAAAGCCACGAAGGTGCTCGGGTGGAAGCCGTCCGTGGACTTCAAGGGGCTCGTGCAGATGATGGTGGACGCCGACCTGGCACGACTCAAATCTGGTCAACTGATCGCGTAACGCGCCATCCACGCCTGCGTCATCAGTGGTCGGCCCAGATGCGAGCCACGCGCTCACCGATTGCGAGGCACGACGTGAGTCCCGGCGAATCAATGCCCGACGCCTGAATGACTCGAGGATTGACCGTGTCGCGTTGAATCAGGAAGTCGGCAAACTTCTGATCCGGGCCATGGAGTTTGGCGCGAATGCCGGATCCCCCAGGCTGTAGGTCGGCGAGCGTCACCCACGGCAACAGCCGTTGCGCGGGCTCCACAAAATCCTCGAGCGCCATCCGGCCGCTCTCGTAATCGTCTCTCGAGTCCTGGTAGCAGATGGTCGGGCCAAGTGTCACCGTGCCCCACGTCGTCTTGGCAAGGTGCACGCCGAGGCCGGCGCCGGATTCGTGCGGCAGTGGATAGACCAGCGCGTTGACCATGTGCCGCTTCGACGGCGCCAGCTCTGCGTACTCACCGCGGCATGGATAAATCGTGAAGCGCATGCCACCGAGGTGCGCCGACGTCACGTCGGCGTATAACCCTGCGGCGTTGACGACGGTGGCGGCGAGGATGCGCTCGTGGGGCGTGATCAGCTCGATGCCGTCAGCGCGGGTCTCGGCCCCGGCCAACGGGCTGCCGACGACGATGGCCACGTCGCGATCGTGGCACAGTCGCTCGAGTGCTTTCACCAGCGCCTCGGCTTCGACGATGCCCGTGTCGGGGGACCACAACGCCGCGACGCCGCGGACGTTCGGTTCGCGCGCGCGAATGAATGTGTCGTCCACCAACTCCACGTTCACGCCGTTCGCAATCGCCTTTTGCCGCAAGGCCTCGATGCCGTCGACCTCGTGATGGTCGGCCGCCACGATCAGCTTGCCGCAGCGCGCGTGTGGCACGTGATGCGCGGGGCAGAACTCGTAGAGCCGATCGCGGCCTTCGACGCAGAGTTGCGCTTTGAGCGATCCGGCGGGGTAGTAGATGCCGGCGTGAATCACGCCGCTGTTGTGGGTGCTGGTGGCGCGGCCGGTCTTGCCTTCACGTTCCAGGATGCATACCGAGGCGTCGCGCTGTGCCAACGCCAGCGCGCATGCCAATCCCGTGACTCCACCACCGATCACCGCGACGTCAACGGACACCATTTCCCATCATTGTAGCGAGGCTTCGCCGCAGACCGGCGGTAACGGCTCGCCTCGCTACGCAGCAACTCTTGCCCTCGCTCCGCGGGGGCGAGACGCCTGAGAGGCTTGAAAAACTTGACTCAATCGCACGAGTCGGCCCTCTCAGGCGTCTAGTGATAGCATGGGATGTTTGACAGTACCCCTGCTCGACCTCCAGGCGCAGTACACGCCGTTGCGCCAGGCCATCCTCGATGCCGTCACCCGCGTCTGCGACAGCCAGCGCTTCATCGGCGGTCCCGAGGTCGAAGGCCTCGAACGCGAGTTGTGCGCGCACCTGAACGTGCCGCATGCGATCGGCCTGTCGTCGGGAACCGACGCGGTGCTGGCGGCGCTGATGGCGCTCGACATCGGTCCCGGCGATGAAGTGATCACGCCGACCTATTCGTTCTTCGCCACCGCCGGATGCGTGGTGCGCGTCGGCGCGACGCCGGTGCTCGTGGATGTCGACGCCGACACCTTCAACATCGACGTCGATGCGGCGCTGGCGGCCATCACGCCGAAGACCAAGGCGATTATTCCGGTGCACCTGTTCGGCCAGGCCGCGGAGCTTGCGCCGCTCGTCGACGCCGCCGCCTCGCGCGGCATCGCGGTGATCGAAGACGCCGCCCAGGCGATCGGGTGCCAGTATCACGGTCGTCCGGTAGGCACGTGGGGCGCGATCGGCGCGTTCTCGTTCTTTCCGAGCAAGAACCTCGGCGCCTTCGGTGATGCCGGATTCGTCACCACCACCGATGCCGGGCTGGCGCGCAGGCTGAAGTTGATCCGCACGCACGGCATGGAGCCGAAGTATTACCACCACCTGGTGGGTGCGAACTTCCGCCTCGACGCCATCCAGGCGGCCGTGCTGCGCGTGAAGCTGCCGCACCTGGCCACGTGGAGCGACCAACGCCGCGCCAATGCCGCGCGCTATCGGCAGCTCTTCGCCGATGCGGGAGTGCCGCAGGTGGTGTTGCCAGTGGAAGCGCCGGACCGCACGCACATCTACAACCAGTTCGTCATCCGGGTGCCGGAGCGGGATCGGCTGCGCCAGCACCTCGACGCCACCGGCATCGGCACGGAAGTGTATTACCCGGTGCCGTTTCACCTGCAGCAGTGCTTCGCCGGTCTGGGTTACGGTGCCGGGACGTTCCCGGTGGCCGAGAAGCTCGCCGCCACGTCACTGGCATTGCCGATTTATCCTGAGCTGACCGTCGCCCAACAGGCGGCGGTGGTGGCCGCCATCCAGGGTTTCTACCGCACATAGTTTTATGGAACTGTTGAAGAAGATCGCGTCGAAGGAAGCTACGCTCGGTGTCATCGGCCTGGGCTACGTCGGCCTGCCGCTCGCCGTCGAGTTTGCACGCGCCGGGTTCTCGGTGGTCGGCTACGACGTCGATCAGAAAAAGGTCGCCGAGTTGACGGCCGGTCGCAGCTACATCCCCGACGTGCCGTCGGAGCACCTCGCCGAGGTGGTGAAGAACGGCAAGTTCGTCGCCACCACCGACGCCAAGCGCCTGGCCGCTGCCGACATCATCGACATCTGCGTGCCAACGCCGCTCCGCAAGACCAAGGACCCCGACATGACCTACGTCGTGCAGGCGGTCGAGGCCACGGCGGCGATCCTCCGCAAGGGCCAGCTGATCATCCTGGAATCAACCACCTATCCTGGCACGACGGTGGAGGTGGTGCAGCCGACGCTCGCCGCCAAAGGCTTCACGCCCGGCACGGACTTCTATCTCGCGTTCTCGCCTGAGCGCGTTGACCCGGGCAATCCCAACTACCAGACGAAGAACATTCCGAAGGTGGTCGGCGGTATCAACGACGACAGCACCCGCGCCGCGGTGGCGTTCTACGAGCAGGTGATGGACACCGTGGTGCCGGTAAGCTCGCCCAGCGTCGCCGAGATGGTGAAGCTGCTCGAGAACACCTTCCGCGCCGTGAACATTGGCCTGGTCAACGAGATTGCGATGATGTGCCACCGCATGAAGATCGACGTGTGGGAAGTGATCGACGCGGCCAAGACCAAGCCGTTCGGGTTCATGCCGTTCTATCCCGGTCCGGGCCTCGGCGGCCACTGCATTCCGATCGATCCGCACTACCTGTCGTGGAAGGCGCGTCAGTACAACTTCGAGGCGCGATTCATCGACCTGGCCGGGAATGTCAACGCGGCGATGCCGGAATTCGTGGTCCAGCTGGTGATCGACGCGCTCAACTCACAGCGCAAGTCGCTGAATGGCGCGCGCGTCCACATCATCGGCGTCGCCTACAAACGCGACGTCAACGACCTGCGTGAATCGCCCGCGCTCGAGGTGCTGGAACTGCTCGCCCATCGCGGCGCCCAGGTGTCCTACACCGACCCCTACGTGCCGCAGTTCAAGCACGTCCATCTCGACCTGGCGACCGTCGACGAGAAGCACATGCACGAGAACGTCGACTGCGGCGTCATCATCACCGATCACAAGGTGTTCGACTATGTGGCAATGGTCAACCGTTTCCCGTTGCTGGTCGATACCCGCAACGCCCTCAAGGGCGTGACGCGCAAGAACGTGTTCCGCCTGTAATGCAGTTCACGCCGTCGCCGATTGCGGGCGCGTGGGTGATCGACATCACGCCGATCCACGATCCGCGCGGTTTCTTTGCGATGACGTGGCTGCCGGAGGAGTTCCGCAAGCGGGGCATCGAGCCTGCCCTGGCGCAGTGCAACCTCGCCTATAACCACAAGCGCGGCACCCTGCGCGGCATGCACTTTCAGAATGCGCCGCACGCCCAGGCCAAGATGGTGCGGGCCACCCGCGGCGCGCTCGTCGACGTGATCGTCGACCTGCGTCCCGATTCGACCAGCTATCGCCAATGGGATGCGGTCGAGCTCACGGCTGACAACCATCGCATGCTCTACATGCCGGAAGGCATCGCGCATGGCTACCTGACGCTCACCGACGACGTCGAGGCGTACTACCACGCGTCGTCGCCCTGGGCGCCGCAGGCCGAGTCGGGCGTGCGCTGGAACGATCCGGCGTTCGGCATCGCCTGGCCGTTCGAGCCGGTGGTGATTTCCAACAAGGACGCCAGTTGGCCGCTGTATGACGCTCTAAAGGGATAAGTGGGGTCAGGTCAAGAATTTCGCCCCGTCTCAGGGATGATTGGGGACAGGTTGCTCTGCTCTGAGAATTCCAATACGAGAGAAATGCTCAACCAACGGTGGAGCGGCTTTTAGCGATTGCCCCCGATCCGACCTGTCCCCGACTATCCCTCGCTGGGGGCGAAATTCTTGACCTGACCCCAATCCGCCCTCTGGAGACCCGTCATCGGTCGGCTGTAGCGCGCTCGTTCAGGCGCGTGCGGCCACCGCCGCGTTGACCGCGGCAAACACCTCGTCCACCGTGATCGCCTGCATGCACACGTTGTTCGTGCACGGCGACAGCCGGTGATTGAACACGCTCACGCAGGGACTGCAGGCCAGTTCCTTCCAGATCACCGTCGATGATGCGGACAGAGGTCCGAACAGGCGCGGTGTCTCGGGTCCGAACAGGACGATGGCGTGCACGGGCGTCAACGATGAGAAATGGCCCGGGCCGCTGTCGTTGGTGACGAGCACGTCAGCGATGGTGTAGAGCGTCAGGAGCTCCGGCAACGAGGTTTCGCCCGCCATGGAGATCACGCGCGTCGAGCCAAGGGCGTGGCAGAGCGCTTCCGCCGCGGCGCGTTCCGAGGGTGCGCCGGTGAGGACGATGCGCGCGTCGGGGTACTCGGCGAGTAGACGCTGCGCCAGCGAAGCGAAACGCTCCGTGGGCCACTTGCGCAGAGGCAGCAGGTCGCTCGCGTTGGGGTTGAGGATCACCGTCGGCCGGCCCGCCCCGCCGATCCTGGCGCGCACGCGTTCCATCTCCGCCGGCTGGGGCACGAACCGAGGCGTCGTCGCCTCGGTGTTGCGCCGAATGTCGCTGATCGGCACCTTCAACAGCGGCTCATCGAGATGCGTCTTACCCTGAGCGAGCGATACGCGCGCGTCGCGCGTGGATGGCGAGCCGAATGGGCTAAACAGCGCCTCGACGAGGATCAGGTACTGCAGCGAGATATGCAAGTGTGGCAGGTACTGGACGCGGTGCGTCATCAGGTCGCCGCGATAGGGCAACTCGCCGGTGAAGCGATGCAGTCCGACGCGGTTGGCGGCGCCGGAAAGAAACGCGAAGATCGCCGACGCCCTGGAGAAGAACTCCATGTCGACCACCGCGTTGATCCCTTTCGCCCGCACTGTCCACGCAGCGCCCAGAAAATCGACGAGGAAGGTGCCGAGCCGTCGATCGCGGATCGATAGGATGTTCTGGGACGGCACCGTATCGAGCACGTCGAGGATCGCGCGGTTGCTCTCGAAGACGCAGAAGAACACGTTGTCGCGGCCGACTTCACCCACGGCGCGCGCGATCGCCTGCTGAGCGAGCACGGTCGCGCCTTGCTCGATGAACTTCAGGAAGATGATCCGGCG
>JALDXK010000175.1:0-10530 GCA_032155105.1 Acidobacteriota bacterium | reverse complement strand
TCTGTCCGTCGTCGCGGAGTTGTTCCCCTGCCCCCACGATGCGAACGCGATCGATTTGGTGCTCCGTTGCTTTCTGCCCGCGTCCGCGTTGCAGGAAGGCCCGAACGCGTTCCTGTACCAAGAGTGGGCCCGTGACGGTCACCTGATCGTGACGCCAGGTGAGATCACCGACGAGACGGTGATTACGGCCACCGTGGCCGCCGATGCCGCGCGTTGCGGCTGCGCATCGATTGCGATCGATCGGTTGTTCCAGGGCATGAGGCTTTCTCAAGACTTGGCCGCCGAAGGCTTGCAGGTGTTTCCGTGCGGTATGGGCACCATGAGTCTGTCGCCGTTGGTGGATGAGGCCGAGCGGCGCATCCTGTCGAGGACGTTGCACCACGGCGGGCACCCGCTGTTGCGTGCGGCCGTGGATGCCGTGGAGATGACCGTCGATACCGCCGGCAATCGCAAACCGACCCGAGTCAATCGCCAGAAAAAGATCGACCCGTTGATCGCGGTGCTGCTGGCACTCGATCGGCTGCTGCGGCAACCACCACCGGCGCCAGTCGCGGACGTGTGCGCATGGGTGGTGTAGTTCACTTTGCGTTACAAAGGCGGCGGATTGTGTCCGCGCCGCTGGGAACACAACGAGGACACACGGAGAAGGAAAGTGTATGGAGACAGCAAGTCAAATCAGCAGAGCCGGTGGCGGCACGCGCATGACCACCGCGCAAGTGGGAAGCATCGATGGCCTGTTGCGCCGCATGGAGGGCGAGCACGTCACCTGCGAGCACTGCGGCACCCACAGGGCTACCGTCCTGGCCGGCGCAGAGTTGAGGATGGTCTGCGCGCACTGCCGATCGACTCGGCCGATCAAGTGCGGCACGACGCCGGCGTCCCTCGAATCGGTGGAGGCATCATGCCGCCGCCGGGCCGCCGCGATGGGCGCGACGAAGCGCACCACCACGCCGACGCGCACGGTGCGCCCGGCCTACTCGCCAAACCCCGACCGCTATCGCACGCCTCGGCAGATCAAAACCCGTTACTAGGAGCAGACAGACACCATGTTGACCACGTACATGAAAGGCCGCGAGGCCGCCGCCGGTCCCGGTTTCTCCATCAACCCGCCCAGCATCTACAGCTATCGAGGCGTCACGCTTCATCCGACGTTATGCCGCTACGTCGATAACGGGACTGTCGAGGTGCTGTCCGGCAAGCCGTCGCCCGGCATCGACGTCATCGAGATCACAGCCGCGATGCTGGACGCGGGGGTGCGGCCGGAGGCCCCGCCACCTGCACCCATGATGGAGCGGGCGGCGCTTTGCAAGCGTCTCGGTATCACTGTCAACGAACTTGGGTGGCTGGTAGGGAGGCCTTTTCCCGAACCGACCGACCACATTGGTGGTCCCTCGGCGGCCCACCCAGATGACACCGCGCGCGCACGGTGGAGCCCGGCTGTGATTGAGCAGTGGCTCCGAGACAATCCGCTCTTGCGGAACCAGTCGGCGGGCTGGGGCGAATGAGCACCATCGAACGCCGATCAACACCATCGCCTGTCGGCCTGATCTCCGCACCCGTGCGGGGACAGGCCGATTCGGCCCTGCGAATCACCGGCTATGCCGCCCTCTTCAACGTCGAGACGGTGATCGCTGGGCTGTTCCGCGAGAAGATCGCGCCGGGCGCGTTCCGTGCCGCGATTCGCAGAGACGACGTCAGGTGTCTGTTCAACCACTCCTCGGCTCTGGTGCTCGGGCGCACGAAGGCCGGCACCCTGCGGTTGTCCGAAGACGCGAAGGGGCTGCGGTATGAATGCATCATCGACGCTGACAGCACCATGGCGATGGACGTGCTTCGGATGATTCGCCGCGGCGATGTCAGCCAAAGCTCGTTCGCGTTCGAGTTGCAGACGCGGGATGATGTGGAGTACTCGCGCGATAAGGGACAAGAGCTGATGCTCCGCACGATCAAGCGAGCCAAGCTCTACGACGTCAGCCCGGTCACGTATCCCGCGTACGAGGAAGCCACGGTATCAGCCGACGCGATCGCCGCCGCGGGTCGCGCCGGAGGTTCGCCGCTGTCTAGGCCGAACGAAATTCATTACCAGCGACTCCGCATCGCGGAACTATCGTGAGCACCACGACCGAGTGGTTGGACGTTCGCTGCTGCTGCTGCGGGCGTTTATTGTGCAAGGTCACGTCGCGCTCACTGATAAGACCCGGCGAGGCCATCGCGATTCGATGCCCCCGCTGCCACGTCGAGAACTTTCTCGTTCACGACGGGGTGGATGTTAACCCACCGGATCAGGTTGATGCTGCCACCAACCTGCCGGATCAGGTTGATGCATCGGGCGTCACGACACGTCTCACCTGGTTCATGGGACTGTTTCGGCGGGGGCACGCGTGACCGATGCACACACCGATCGCGCGCCCGTGCTGGTACGACATCGCGCCGCTTGTGTGGTCGATCGCGCTCACGACATTGCCTTCCCCGACGTCACCAGCCGGCGTTTAACGTGCGATTGTTGCCGTCGCCGGCCCGGCACCGTCGAGGACCGCGAGCGGCCCGCGTGGCTCTGCGTGCCGTGCGCGCGGAGGCATCGCTGATTGAACCCTGTTGAACTCTGCCTGGCCGCGCGTATGTCGCGGCAGGCAGAAGTCATTGCGCTGCAGCAACGACAGCCACGGCCGAACGCGCCACGATGGCCGCATGAACAAAAGCACGACCCCAACTCTTACGCCGACCGCTCTCCGCCTCTTCAGTGAACTCCCGCCTCACAGCCAAGCGGTCTTTCTGAGAGCGATCCAGTTCACCCACAAGGCGCAGGCGACTGCGACCAGCAGGCGGAGTCCAGCGCTATCGCGGCTGATGACGGCAAACCAGCTGCGGGCCTACCGACGCTGGGAAGCCAAAAAATAGTGGTAGCTACGTGGTAGCTATTTTTAGCTACTCGAAACAGACCTCAACCGAGACCCCTGTAAACTATTGATTTTATTGGGTTTATTGGAGCCGGCGATCCGGATTGAACGGACGACCTGCTGATTACGAATCAGCTGCTCTACCAACTGAGCTACGCCGGCTTCCGGTGAGACACTCAGCTTAGCAGAAATCTCGCCGCCCCGGCACTTTGCCCCTCGCACCATGCCCTTGGCACCAGGCACCCTTGGCACCAGGCACCCATGGCACCAGGCACCCGTGCCGCTCAGTCTTTATACGGATCGACAGTGTCTTTCCCCGCCATGGCGACGCCGATCGGCCGCAGCCTGTGAAGCACGCGAATCGTGCCGGCGTGCGCAGACAGGACCTCTGACAGACGCTTGTAACACTCCGGCGCCTCGTCTGGACCGCCGCCGCGCAGTTCGATGCCCTTCTGCTTCAACTGCGCCTGCCACTGCGGCCAGTTGACGACGCCGCGAGAGAGCTGGCGTCCCGTGCGGCGATTGATCTTCCCCGCCGCCTGCGTGCGGCTCATCACCCGACCGGCGCCGTGGACCGTCGAATACAACGCCGCACGCGATGCGTCTGAGTCCACCCCCTCGACGATCACCGCATCGTCGCCCATCGATCCGCCGATGAAGCCCTGCTGGCCGGGAAACGCCGGCGTCGCGCCCTTCCGGATCACCAGCATCTTCCTGCCGTCATGCTCTTCCCACCACGCGAAGTTGTGATGGTTGTGCACGCGGTGACGGGCACGCGTCTGCAGGATGCGCAAGACGCGATCGACCACCCAGTCGCGGCCGGCGTAGGCGTACTCGCCGGCGATGTGCATCGCCGCCAGGTAATCGTCCGCCAGCGGCGTGCCGAGCGCGATGGTCTTCGGCGCCGCGTCCATGACGTCGTTGGGCCGATCGTTCCAGTCGCGGCCCGCGGCGAGCGACAGGAAACCCGACGCGGTCTTGTGTCCCAGCCCGCGCGATCCGAAGTGCACGCCCACCCAGAGCGATCCGTCGGCGCGATCCTCGAACAGATCGACATAGTGATTGCCGCCGCCCACCGTGCCGAGTTGTGCGCGCGCGGCGTTGAGCAGCTTGCGCTGTTGCGTCACGGGGCTGCCGGCGATGAGGTCGAACACGGGATGCTCGGCGATGCGCTCGTCGTTGCTACGACCCATGCCGAACGAAATCGTCCGCCAGATCTCGTCCAGTGTCTTCGCGACGTCGACGTCAGCGGCCATGAGCGGCGTCTGCACCGCGCAGTTGCCGCAGCCAATGTCGTAGCCGACGCCGGCCGGCATCACCACCTGGTCCGACGCCACCACGCCGCCAATCGGCATCGAATAGCCCTTGTGATGATCGGCGCACAGCACACCGCGGCTCGAGTCGCCCGAGGCGTCGAGGCAGCGTTCGAGTTGTTGGAGTGATGCGGGCTCGACCTCGCCAAAGGCGACGAGCGCGTGTGTGCTCATGCAGTGCGGATTCTCACACCGCACGGCGCCGGAAGGCTACTCGCGGCTCGACACGACCTCAACCCACTCGTGCGCGCAGTCGCGGCACCGCAGCCAGACCTCGATGTGTCCGGGCTGTTCGCTGAGCGTACGAACCTGGAAAGGGAATCCAGCTTCCTTCTGGCATTTCTGACAGAGCACGGGGTACTGCCGCTGTGGCTCGGACATTCCTGTGTGACTGTAAGTTGAATGGAGACTAACAATTGCACGGACATTCATCGCACTCAAGGACAAATACTCAAGCGGAGGTAGCTCTTGGATACTGATGAGCTCCTACCGTGCCGAAGCGCGAAATCCTGACCTCGTCTGCCACGTCTCCCGACTGCATCGCGAGACAGACAATCGGTCAGCGGTAGCCGGCCGCTTGCAAATCGAACAGGTGCGCGTAGCGGCCGCCGGCGTTCAGGAGTTCCTCGTGCGTGCCCAGTTCGATGACTCTTCCATCCGCGATCACCGCGATGCGATCGGCAATGCGCACCGTCGAGAAGCGATGCGAGATCACGATGCCGATGCGGCCGTGCAGAATCTCCTTCAGCTCGGCGAAGATCGCCGCCTCCGCTTCCGGGTCGAGCGACGCGGTCGGCTCGTCGAGGATCCAGATGTCGGCATCGCGGTACATGATGCGCGCCAGCGCCAGGCGCTGCCATTCACCACCCGACAGATCGTGGCCGCCTTCGAACAGCCGGCCAACCTTCGCATCAAGGCCTTTCGGCATCTTCTTCAGGAGCCAGTCGCTGCGCGCGTCTTCGAGCGCCGCGAGCACCTTGCCGTCGTCGGCGATGGCACCGGGACGCCCCATCCGCACGTTCTCGCGCACCGACAACTCGTAGCTGGCGTAATCCTGGAACAGCACGCCGATGCGGCTGCGCCACGCTTCGGGATCGAGCTCGCGCAGATCCGCGCCGCCAACGCGAATCGCGCCGCCGGTGGGATCATAGAAACGCAGCAACAGCTTGATCAGCGTGCTTTTCCCGGCGCCGTTCTCGCCGACCAGCGCGATCAACTCGCCGCCGCGGATGTGGAGGCTGAGATCGGCGACGGCGGGCTCGGTGCCGCCGGGATAGGTAAACGTCACGTCGTCGAACTCGATGCCGGCGGCGAACGTCTTCGGGACGTCGCGAGGCGCGGCCGGCACCGGGATCAAGCGGCCAATACCGAGAAACGAAAAGTAATCCTCGAGAAACGTGGTGTGCTGATCGACGGCCACGAACGTGCTCGAGATGTTGCCCAGCGTGGCCGACACGCTGGTGAAGGCGCCGATCACCAGCACGACGCCGCCGGGATCGATGGTCCCGCTCGCGCCCTCGATCGCAACGAACAGGTAGGCGAGCGCCAGCGCCGTGCCGGTCACCAAGCCGGTCAGCATCGACACGCGCGTGCCCGAGCGGTACATCAACTCGCGCTGGCGGTAGAGCTCCTCCGAGCGATCGCGATGGCGCCCGAGCAGGTAATCCGCCAGCACGTAGGCGCGAATCTCCTTGGTGGTCCGCGGCTGCACGAGCAGATCGCCGAGATACTCGCGTTCGCGTTCTTCGGGCGTTTCCTTGTAGAAGAACTCGTAGAGCTTCGCGGTGACGCGCCGCTCGAGCACGAGCGACAGGATGGCGGCGAGCAGCGCCAGCACCACCAGCACCCAATGCAGGCTCGCCAGCAACCCGGCCATCAGCACGATCGTGACGATGTTGCCGGAAAGACCGAGGACCGACCAGGTGAGATCGCCGGGGCGCCACGAGACGTCGCGCTTGGCGCGCGCGAGGCGATCGTGCCAGTCCGAATTGTCGAAGTGGCCCAGGTCAACCTTCGACGCCTGTTCCAGCAGCCGGCGCTCGGCTTCCAGCTGCACCCGGCGCACGAACAGGTTGCGGCCGTAGCCCATGTAGGCGCCGATGGCGCGCTGCACACCGGTGGCGGCCCACAGGCCGAAGATGATCGGCAGCATGTCCTGCCACCGCAGCGCGTGCAGGCGCGCCTCGGCGATGCGGTTGACGAGGACGGCGCCGAGATAGACGGCAATCGGCGGCATCGCCGCGCTGACCATGCCGAGAATCGAGTATCGAACTAGCGACTGGGGGGACGCCGCCCACGCGAGCGCGAGGCCTTGCCGGAGGTTTTTGCGAACTCTACGCGCTCGACCCTTCGCTGGATCGGAACTTCCGCTCATGGATGTATGAGCGGCAGATTACCTCAGATCTCCGGCGGGCAGTCGCGCGAGTCGACTACAGGACAGCGAAGCGCGCCCCTCTCCGGCGGCGATCCGGGCGTTTCGGCCACAGCGCGACCGAAGCCAGGGGCGCCTTCGGCGCATCGGCCGACCATTCGTGGCGGCATTTCTGGCACCGCAGTTTTACGATGATGACACCAGGACGGTCGCACGTACCGGCCGAGAAGGGCCAGCCGGAGACGCTCTGACACTCCGGACAATGTTCCGGGTACGCGGTTCGATTGGTGGCACTCATGTGGCACTTCCCGGGGAGGCGCAGAGAGTAGCGCCCGCGGTGCCGATATGGAATCAGGAAAAGCGAGTGGGGCCTCACCGGACCCCACTCGGGAATGCCTCGCTAGAACAAATTGGTGGCGACGGGGTTCTTGCAGGCCGCGGCGAGGTTATTCAGGGCCAGTTCCACCAGTTTGCGCGACGTGCCGATGTTCATGCGCATGTGGTTTTCGCCGCCCTTGCCGTACGACGCGCCCTGATTGAGGTGCACCTTGGCCGTCTTCACGAAATAGCGCTCCACCATCTGTTCGGGCGTCAGCTTCGGGGCATTGGCGGCCTTGGTGCGGTTGTAGTCCTCCGCCAGCCGCTTCGAGTTGATCTTCTCGGCCACGCCGGTGACGTCGAGCCACGTCAGGTAGGTGCCCTCGGCGCGATGCACCTTGATCATCGGCGCGATCTTGTCGTTGACGAAGTTGACGGCGAAGTCGTGGTTGGCGTCAACGTATGCGTTCGCCTGGCGCAGCCACTCCTCGCCCTCGCTGACCGCCGCGTAGTTGGCGACCATGCCCAGCGTATTGAGGTCGGCGCGATGATGGGGGCGCACCCGCGCCATCAGCACGGGATTGGTCGAGTAGTACCACGCGATCTTGTGCGCGGCGAGGCCGAACGACTTGCTGGCGGCCTTGAACGTCAGGCTGTTGTCGACCACGGCCTTGTTCGAGAGGCTGGCAAACGGCGTGTACTTCTGTCCCTTGCCCACCCAGTCGCAATGAATCTCGTCGGCCAGCACCACCACGCGGTGCTTGAGGCAGATCTCCCCGATGCGCAGCAGATCCTCGGCTGACCAGCAGTTGCCGGTGGGGTTCTGCGGGTTGCAGAGGATGAACGAGTGGGTGTCGAGGCTGATGCGGCGCTCGAAGTCGTCAAAGTCCATCTGGAACTTGCCGTTGACGAACGTCATCGGGCTTTCTTCGGCGATGGTCTGCGACTCACGCAGGTCGGAATAAAAGCCGTTGTAGGTCGGCGTCTGCAGCAGCACCTTCGAGCCAATCGGCGAGAACGCCTTGAGCGCCGCGATCAGCGCCGGGTGCACACCATTGGAGAGGACCATCGTCGCCGGATCGATCGTCACGCCGTAGCGGCGCTTGTTCCACGCCGCCACCGCCTCGGTCACCTGGGGCGTCCACTTGCCCATGTCGAGGTAACCCCAGTTCTCGTGCTTGACGCGATCGTTGATCGCCTTGGTGATCGACGGCGCGGCCTTGAAGTCGATGTCGGCGATGCCCATGCCGACCTGCACGCTGTCTTTGCCGTAGACGCGGATCTGTTGATCGAACTTCGTCGAGTCAGTGCCGAAGCGGCTGTAGACCGTATCGAAGTCGAACTTGCCGTTTGGCGGAGCCTGGAATGTGTTGACGGCTTCTGCAGCGCTGAGCGGGTTCGACGCGCCGGCTGTGGCGCCGGCAAGAGCGGTGAGACCGGCGTTGCGGAGGAACGCGCGGCGGTTCAATCCATGCAGTTTCGACATGCTTTGGCCCTCACTCGGGGAATACTAGCTCAAAACCATCAATCAGGAGCAGGTGAAGGCCTTGGCGATGAGCGCTGGCTGCTGTCCCTGTCCCGACTGTACGGTTTGGGTGTTACCGAGGCTGTCGAGCACGGTCAGCGTCACGGTCAGCTCGATGGGCGTGCCTTCCGTTGTGGCTCCAGCCCCACCACAGGCATCGGTAATCGAGAATGTGTTCGAGGTGCTCGAGGTGGTAGTGCTCTTCTGCACGCCATAGAGGTACGACGCGGTCCACGTGTAGGTATGGAGGCCGTTACCGGGCAAGTTGGTCGTTGCCGTGAACGTGCAGGGCGTGGCGGTGCTCCGGAAGTGGCACTCGTTTGCGGCCGCGCCACCCGAGCGGAACGAGTCGGTCATCGTGAACGTCGTGATGAACTGGCTGCCCTCCTGGAACACGCTGTGAAACGTGCTGCCGCCTTGCCACGCGAAGTTGATGCGCCCGGTTCGCGGACCCCCGGACACGTTTTGCGCGACGGTATAGGGGATGGTCACGGTGTTGGTGCCAGAGGCCAGGTCCGACGGGAACGTGAGCCACGACGCATTGCTCGACGCGGTCCACGCGCAGCCGCCCGGCTCGCCGATCAGGTCCAACGAGAAGCTCCCCTGGTTGCCGCCGACGTCGCGACCGGATGGGGCCACGCGATAGCGGCATCCCGGCACGCAGGTCTCCGACACGGGGCCGCCATCGATCTGCGCAAACACCTTCTGCGTCGCCGTGGCGTGATCGCACTCGTTGGTCCGGTAACGCAAGTACTCCTGCACCCAGATCACGCCGCCTTCGAGGTCGACGAACGTCTGGGTGAGGCCGCGGCCCATCGATTGGTACTTGGTTTCGAGCTGCAGCCGGAAGTCCATCGTTTCATTCCGCGGCGGGAACAGGATCACAAAGTCACGGTTCTCGGCGCAAATGCCGGCGGCCGCGCCGCCATCGATCTGCGTCATCACGTTCCGTACCGCCGTCGCGTGATCACAGCCGTTGGTGCGATAGCGGATGTACTCCTGCACCCAGACGACCTCGCCTTCGCGATCGACGTAGGTGCTGGTGGGTCCGCGGTTAAGGCCGGTTTGATACTTCGTCTCGAGCTGGTTGCGAAACTCCAAGGATTCCGCACGGCTCGGAAAGAGGACGTCCATGGGGCCCGAGATGCCGCCGAGATCGTTCAACCCGCCGCCGCCGATCAACGAAGATGAAGGCGAAGTCGGCGACATCCGCCTGGCCCGATCGGGGCTCGAACAGGCGACAGCTGCAAGCATTACCACAGCAGTAACAGTCTGAAGACGCATGGGTTACTCCTAGAAGACCCTGCCATTCAGGGGCGCTTGGCGGCAGTATCATACGCGATCAGAACCGAGGGGTTTTCCTGGCTCGCTCGGGGGGGGGTACAATGCTACGGTTCTGGCAAATTGCTGGGTGACCTATGACATCCAAGCTCAGAATTCTTCTCGCTGACGACCATGAGACCGTGCGCGAAGGTCTGCGCATGATCCTCAACGCCCAACCGGACATGCAAGTAGTGGCCACTGCGGGCGACGGCCGCGAGGCGATCTCGCAGGCCGAGCGCATGACGCCCGACGTCGTGATCATGGACATCTCGATGCCGGGACTCAACGGGCTGGCGGCGACGATGCAACTTACCGAGCGCTGCCCCGCCGCCAAGGTCCTCACGCTGACCCGCCATGCCGACAGCAGCTACCTGCAACAGTTGTTGCGCGCGGGCGCGGCGGGATACGTGTTGAAGCAAAGCCGTCCCGCCGAATTGCTGCACGCGATCCGATCCGTCGCCACCGGTGGCAAGTACCTGGATTCGTCGATGACGGCGCCAGCGATCGGCAACCACGCCAAGACGGTGATGCCGCCGGGACCCGAGCCCACCACGCCGCTCAGCCCGCGCGAGACCGAGGTGCTGCGCCTGATCGCGTGGGGCAACACCAACAAGGAGATCGCGGCGCGGCTGGATCTCAGCGTGAAGACCGTGGAAGCCCACAAGGCCAACGGCATGCGCAAGCTCGGCATGCGCGGACGCATCGACATTGTCCGCTACGCGCTGCTTCAGGGCTGGTTGCACGAGTCCTAATGTCTGAGGGTCGTAGGGGCGGGGCTTCAGT
>JALDXK010000174.1:0-10602 GCA_032155105.1 Acidobacteriota bacterium | reverse complement strand
GTGCCGGCCTGGTTGACGGCCGTCTTGAACTTCTCGAAGTCGCCGAAGGCGCTGTTGATCGCGTCGGCCACCGCGCCTTTGGGCGCGCCGCCGGCGTTGGGCGCCATCAGCTTCCAGAACATCGAGTGGTTCCAGTGCCCGCCGCCGTTGTTACGCACCGCCGCCTTGATGTCGTCTGGCACGCTGTTGATGCTCTTCAGCAGGTCGTCGAGGCCCTTGTCGTGCAGCTCGGGATGCTTGTCGAGCGCGGCGTTGAGGTTGGTGACGTACGCCTGGTGATGCTTCCCGTGATGGATCTGCATCGTCTGCGTGTCGATGTGCGGTTCGAGGGCGGCGGCATCGTACGGCAGCGCCGGAAGTGTGTGCGGCATGAGCAATCCTCGTAATGAACGTGCGTGAACCTGCGTGGCGAACCGTCGCGGTGAACCTGCGTGGCGAACCAGCGTGTTGAACCTACGTGATCTTAAGCATCCGATCCAACGCGATCTTAGCCCACTTCTTCTGCTCATCCGGCACGACGATCTCGTTCACCACCGCTCCGTCGACCAGCGAATCGAGTACCCACAGCAGGTGATTCGGCGACACGCGGAACATCGTCGAGCACAGGCAACCGAACTGGTCGAGCGACACCACGGTTTTGTCCGGAGCCACCTCTTCTGCAAGACGATGGACGAGGTGGACCTCCGTGCCCACCGCCCACGTTGAGCCTGGCGCGCCGTCGCGCACCTGCTTCAGGATGTACTCGGTGGAGCCGCTGTCGTCGGCCGCCTGCAGCACGTCGAACGGCACTTCAGGATGGACGATCACCCTGATGCCGGGATGCTCCGCGCGGACCTTCTCGATCTGCTTCGCGGAGAAACGCACGTGCACCGAGCAGTGGCCCTTCCACAGGATCAGCTTCGCGGCGTCGAGTTGTTCGCGCGTGAGCCCGCCGAACGGCTCGTGCGGATCCCACACCACCATCTGGTCGAGCGGCACGCCCATCTTGAACGCGGTGTTGCGCCCCAGGTGCTGATCGGGCAGGAAGAGGATCTTCTCCTTCTGCTCCCAGCCCCACTTCAGTGTGGCAGCGGCGTTCGACGACGTGCAGACTGTGCCGCCGTTCTCGCCAACGAGCGACTTAATCGCGGCGGCGGAGTTGATGTAGGTGACCGGCACCACGCGGGCGGCCAGACCAAGCTGCGTGAGCTCCTGCCAGCAGATCTCGAGCTGATCGGCCGGCGCCATGTCGGCCATCGAGCAGCCGGCGGCGAGGTCGGGCAGGATGATCCGCTGGTGCGGCAGCGCGAGGATGTCTGCACTCTCGGCCATGAAGTGCACGCCGCAGAACACGATGTAGTCCGCGTCGGGGTGCCTGGCAATCGCATTGGCGAGCTTGAACGAATCGCCGGTGTAGTCCGCGAAACGGATGACTTCGTCGCGCTGGTAGTGATGGCCAAGGATGACCAGGCGCTCGCCCAGCGCCGCCCTCGCGGCGGTGATGCGCAGCGCCATGTCGTCGTCAGCGAGACCGAGATAGGCCTCCGGAAGCGGCTGCCGCTCGCGGATCGACGCCTTCTCGACTTCGTTCAGGACCGGAAGAAAGGTGCTCATATTTCTGCCTCACAGCCTCCCGCCCGCGCCCTGTGCGCCAGGCGAATGCGGAGCTTGTGAAACTTTTCTCAATCTACGGACGTGAAAAGACCAAACGCCAACCGTCAGCTATTGCTCAGTCAGCGTTTGGTCTAAATCAATATTAACAAAATTCCGTAGACAGTCCTATCGGGCCTGCCCTTACCTGTTCCTGACCTTCACTTCGGATTTCATCCACGGGTGGATGCAGCATTGCCACTTCGACGGGCCGCGCGGCAGTGCCGCGCTGCCGGCAGTGGGCCCGGTGAGAACGCTGCCGTCCGGCACAAAGCGGTTCGTCGCACTTGGCGGTGCCAACTCGCCATCGCCCGCCGGCGAGGCCGCGGTACCACACTCGGGCCGTGTGTCGCCCGCGCCCGTCAGCGCGTTCAAGCCAAAAATAATTCCACCGCCAAACTCCGCGACTCTTGTGAAGGTGTGGAACTCTCCGGCGTCGCGGCTGTCGATCACGGTTGCCTGGCCGCGATCCAGTTCCTTGTCGTCTGGCTGGAAGCGCCAATGTCCGGCTTCCTGATCGTCCGTCAACTCTTCTATGAATTCGGCAAACGTTTGGTCGCCGTCGAAGTTGGGATTGCAGAGGTCCTGAGGGGCGCCCGGCCCAACCGGCGGGTCAGCGTTGAAGGTGGCGGGATCGCAGTCATCCCGGATTCGAAAGACCTGCACACCGGACTGCGCCGTGGCGACGACGCCCGCCACTGTCAACAAGCCAGCGAAGACCGCATAACCGTAGACGTTGAATCGCATAGGTCTACCTCTGTTCCAAGGGGGGAGCAGTTGCCGAATGTACGAACGGCCGACTATGCGACCCTACAGTCGGGCTGTCAAGACCACTAATGGGTAATGGTCCAGCTCTGCCGCAGACCTGTGTGTGTGTGCTCGAACTACTGGAGGGCGGGGACGCGCACGACGTTGTAGAGCGTGTCGCGTTCGATCGGCTGCCGGCCCGCATCGCGGATTAACTGTTCGATGTCGTCGGTGGAAAGCGCCGTCGGTGTGGACGATCCGGCCATGTGGTAGATCGTCTCTTCCTGGACGGTGCCATCGAGGTCGTCGGCGCCGAACCATAGCGCCGTCTGCGCCACTTCCACGCCACAGGAAATCCAGTAGGCCTTGATGTGATCGACGTTGTCGAGCACCAGCCTCGCCACCGCGTGCACCTTCAGCGTGTCGCTCGCCGACGGCGGCGGCAGCTTCCGCATCTGGTTGTTGTCGGGATGGAACGCGAGCGGGATGAACGCCTGCAGGCCGCCGGTCTCGTCCTGGAGCGCGCGGGTCTGCAACAGGTGATCGACGCGCTCCTCGATCGTCTCGATGTGGCCGTAGAGCATCGTCACGTTGGTGCGCATGCCGAGGCCGTGCGCGATGCGATGAATCGCGAGGTAGCGCGGCCCGTCGCACTTGTCGTGACAGATCTTCTGCCGCACGCGCGGCGCAAAGATCTCGGCGCCGCCGCCGGGCAGCGAATCGAGGCCCGCCGCCTTCAGCTCTTCGAGCACCTGCCGGTCGGTCTTCCCGTAGTGATCGGCGAAGAACGCGATCTCGACCGCGGTGAAACACTTCAGGTGAATGCCGGGCCGCACCTGCTTCAGGCCGCTTAAGAGATCGGTGTAATAGCTGAACGGCAGACCAGGGTGCAGTCCATTGACGATGTGCACTTCGGTGACCGGCTGGTCGCCGCGCTGTCGCAACTTGTTGATGATCTGCTCGACCGACATCGTGTGCGAGCCGGGCATGCCTTCCTTCAGCCGCGCGAAGGAGCAAAACAGGCACGACGCTTCGCAGACGTTGGTGGCTTCGAGCCGCAGGTTGTGATTGAAATACGTGCGCGCGCCGTGCCGCCGCTCTCGCTCGCGGTTGGCGATCCAGCCAAGGGCGAGCAGGTCGGTCGAGTTGAACAGCCGCACGCCATCGTCGAACGACAGACGCTCACGCGCGTCAGCCTTCTTTGCGATCTCCAACAACCCGGCGTCCGCTAACCGTTGATGCATGTCCTGCTTTTAACTTTTAATTCTGAATTTTTAACTGGCGATGCCCATGACCTGCGCTCGCACCGTTCGCGTGCGGGGTCCGTCGAGCTCGGCGCACAGCACGCGCTGCCACCGGCCCACCACCAGCTCGCCGCCGCTGACCTGCATCGTCACCGAGTGGCCCAGCACCATGGCCCGCAGGTGCGCGTCGGCGTTCTGCCGATCGCAATCCGACAGCGTGGGATCGTTGTGACGGTAATAGTCCCCGCGCGCGACGACGTGCTCGAGAAACGTCTTGATGTCGGTCGCCAACGCCTGCTGCGATTCGTTGATGAAGACCGAGCACGTGGTGTGCATCGACCACAACGACAGCTGCCCTTCCTTCACGCCCGCCCGCCGCACGAAGGCCATCACCGTGTCGGTGAGGTCGACCAGCTCGACGCGCTCGGTCGAATCAAGCTCGATGGTCTCGGCCACCACCGCCAGTCCGCCCGCACTCGCCGACGTGGTCTTCGCCACGGGGGTCTCGCGTACGGTGACCACGGAGCTCTTGCTCATCGCAAACAATTCTATAAGGTTCCAAGGGGTCCAGGGGTTCCAGGGATTCGAATCTTTGGAACCCTGCTAGGATCAGATGGATCAGGAAGGGAAGCTGGGTGTAAAGCCCACACGGTCCCGCCACTGTAAGCGGGCGCGCGTTGTAGAAAGCGACCGCGCCCCGCGAGTCAGGAGACTTCCTGTCGATGGCCAACACTTGTCCGCCACGCCAATAGGCGACGGCGGATTCGGGCGCGTGAGACGCCTGGAGGCAAACCGCACTGTCCCTTTCTGCCGACAACGTTTCGTTCCGCTATGCGCCTGGCGCGCCGCTGGTGGTCGACGGCGTCACCGTCCAGCTCAGCGACGGCGCGCTCGCCGGCATCCTCGGCCCCAACGGGTCTGGCAAGACGACGCTGCTGCGCCTGCTGAGCGGCACGAGAAAGCCGACGTCGGGGCGCGTGCGCCTCGGTGAGCGGCCGCTCGACCAGCTGTCTCGGCGCGAGGTCGCCCAGCACATCGCGGTGGTGCCCCAGGAAACCGAGCTCGCGTTCGAATACTCGGCGATCGAGATCGTGCTGATGGGCCGCCATCCGCACCTAGGCCTCTTCACCGTCGAGGGTCCCGCCGACATCCGCATCGCGCACGAGGCGCTCGCGGCCACGGGCACCAGCCATCTTGCCGAGCGACCCTTCCACCAGTTGAGCGGCGGCGAGAAACAGCGCGTCGTCATTGCCGCCGCGCTGGCACAGTCGGCCGGGCTGCTGTTGCTCGATGAGCCGACCGCGTCGCTCGATCTCGGCTACCAGCTCGAGGTGTCGTCGCTCCTCGAGCGGCTCAACCAGGATCACGGCGTGACCATGGCGATATCGACGCACGACCTCAACCTCGCCGCGTCGATCTGCCGCGAGCTGATCCTGATGCGTGACGGCCGTGTCATCGCCACGGGGCCGACCAACGCGGTGCTGACGCCGGAGAACGTAAAGCGGCTCTACGACGTGGAAGCGGAGGTGCACGTGCATGGCGGCACCGGCCACATGACGGTGGTACCGGTGCGGCGGATCCCGACATGAACGTCCGCCGCCGCATCGCCACGATCGTGCTTGCCTTCCTCGCCGTCACGATCCTCGTCTTGGTGATCACACCGACGCTGGGCAGCACGCCGATCTCGCTCGCGAAGGCGTTCGATCGCTCGATTGCCTGGAACGACAACGTCGACGCGCAGATTTTCTTCGTGGCGCGGCTGCCGCGCGTGCTGTCGGGGGCGCTCGTCGGCGCCGCGCTGGCGGCCGCCGGCGTGGTGCTGCAGGCGATGCTCCGCAACCCACTGGCCACGCCGTTCACGCTTGGCGTGTCGGCCGGCGCGGCCCTCGGCGCGATGATCGCCATCGGGCTCGGGCTCGACGTCGGCGCGATGGGCCTGTCGTCGGTGCCGATTGCGAGCTTCGTGGGATCGCTCGTCGCCATCGCGATCGTCTACTGGCTGGCCGCGTCGCAGAAGCGCGGCCTGTCGACCAACGTGCTCCTCCTCGCCGGGGTCACGCTGAACTCCTTCTTCTCGGCGCTGATCCTGTTCGTCCAGTACCTCTCGGACTTCACCCAGTCGTTCCGCGCCGTGCGGTGGCTGATGGGCGATCTCGACGTCGGCAGCTACGCGCCGATCCTCGCTGCGCTGCCCTTCCTGTTGTGCGCGTTCGCCGTCTTCGCGCTGCTGCCGCGAACGCTGAACCTGCTGTCGATGGGCGACGATGTGGCGGCGGCGAGAGGGGTGGAGGTCGGTACTGCGCAACGATGGGCGTTCCTGAGCGCCTCGCTCGCCACCGGCGCCGCCATCTCCCTCGGCGGTCCGATCGGTTTCATCGGCATCGTCGTGCCGCACCTCGTGCGCTTGATGATTGGCGCCGATCACCGGGTGGTGCTGCCGGCGGCGGCGCTGTTCGGCGCGGCGTTCACGGTACTGTGCGATCTCACGGCACGCACGATCATGGCGCCGCTGGAATTGCCGGTCGGCATCATCACGGCCCTGATCGGGGGACCGTTCTTTCTGTGGCTGTTGGTGAAACGCTCATGAGCAAAATGCAAAACACGAAGGACACGAAGGACACGAAGGCATTTCTTCTACATGCATTGAGATTGATTGCCTTCGTCTTCTTCGTGTTCTTCGTGTTTAGGGACAGCGGGCTGACGAAGGCCCAGCCGCAACGAATCATATCGTTGGTGCCTGCCCTTACCGAAATGCTGTTCGCGATCGGTGCCGGGCCGCAGGTCGTCGCCGTGTCGAGCTACGACGAGTTTCCGCCCGAGGTCACAACGCTGCCGCGCGTCGGCGCGTTGCTCGACCCAGACACCGAGCGCATCCTGTCACTCAAGCCCGACTTGGTAATCACGTATGGCAGCCAGGTGGATCTGCAGACGCAGATGAAGCGCGCGTCCATCGCGACCTACGATTACCGCCACGGCGGGCTCGATCACATTCTGACGACGATTCGTGACCTGGGCCGGCAGACCGGCCGCGTGGCCGAAGCCGGCAAGGTCGCCGGTGGCATCCAGTCGCGCATCGACGCGGTGACGGCGCGCGTGGCAGGCAAGCGTCGCCCGCGGACGTTGCTCGTGTTCGGCCGCGAGCCGCGCGCGCTCCGCAACGTCTACGTCAGCGGCGGACAGGGGTTCCTGCACGACATGCTGGTCGCCGCCGGTGGCGAGGACGTGTTCGGCGACGTGGGCCGCGAGTCATTGCAGGCAACCACCGAAACGATCCTCGCGCGCGCGCCTGAGGTGATTCTCGAGCTGCGCTCCGAGAACATCCCGGTCGGCACGGAGCTCGACGAGGAAATGCAGGTCTGGGCGCGCCTGGCCACCGTGCCCGCAGTGAAGAACAAGCGGATCTATTTCATCACCGGCCAGCAGATGACCGTGCCGGGCCCGCGCGTCGCCGACGGCGTCGAGCGGATGGCCAAGGTGCTGCACCCATGAAGAGTGCCGATCCAAAAATTCTGGTTTCCTGGTCGACCGGCAAGGATTCCGCGTGGATGCTGCACGTGATCGAGCAGCAGTACCCCGGCGCCGCGGCCGGGCTGCTCACCACGACCAATGCTGCGTTCGATCGGGTGGCGATGCACGCGGTGCGGCGCCGGCTGCTCGAGGCGCAGGCGGCGGCCACGGGCCTGACGCTGCACGTGGTGCCGCTGCCGTGGCCGTGCTCGAACGAGCAGTACGAGGCGATCATGCGGACGGCCATCGCCGGCTTCGTCTGCGATGGCTACACCCACGTGGCCTTTGGCGATCTGTTTCTCGAAGACGTGCGGCACTACCGCGAAACGCGCATGGCCGGCTCCGGGCTCGAGCCGCTGTTTCCCATCTGGAAAACCAAAACGACTACGGCGCTGGCCGAGGAGATGATCGCCGGAGGCCTCAGGGCGCGATTGACGTGCGTGAATCCGAAGCACCTCGATCGCAGTTTTGCCGGACGCGAGTTCGACCGTTCACTCCTGGTCGATCTGCCGCCCGGCGTCGATCCATGCGGTGAGAACGGCGAGTTTCACTCGTTTGCTTTCGCCGGCCCGATGTTCAACCACGCGATCGACGTCGAACTTGGTGAGATCGTCGACCGCGATGGTTATGTGTTTGCGGACCTCAAGCTGGCGACGCCAGTCTCGCCGGAGCCGGTAGGCGAAGGCGGACCATAGGCGAAGGCGGATGTTTAAAGACCAGTATCCCCGTCGCATCGTCTGCCTCACCGAAGAGACTACCGAGACGCTCTACCTGCTCGGCGAGGGCGATCGCGTCGCCGGCATCTCGGGCTACACCGTGCGGCCGCCCGAAGCGCGCCAGAAGCCAAAGGTGTCGTCGTTCCTGCACGCGCGCTACGAGAAGATCGAGGCGCTGAAGCCGGACCTGATCCTCGCGTTCTCCGATCTCCAGGCCGAGATCACCAACGACCTCGTCAAGCGCGGCTACCCGGTGTTCACGTTCAATCAGCGCAGCGTTGCGGAGATCCTGCAGATGATCCGCATGCTCGCCGGCATGGTCGGCGTCGCGGAGAAGGGCGAGGCGCTCGCCTTGCGGCTCGAACAGGGGCTCGAAGAGGTCGAGGCACGCGCGGCGACGCTGCCCTTCCGCCCCAAGGTGTTCTTCGAAGAGTGGTACGACCCGCTGATCAGCGGCATCCGCTGGACGGAGGAACTGGTCCGCGTCGCTGGCGGTGAGCCGATCTTTCCCGAGCTTGCCGGTGCGAGCCTGGCCAAGGATCGCATCGTGACGGGCGAGCAGGTGATCGCGCGCGCCCCGGACGTGATCATCGGATCGTGGTGCGGCAAGCCGGTACGGAAAGAACGGATTGCCGCCCGCCCGGGTTGGCAGGACCTCCCCGCCGTCAGGAACCGCCACATCTACGAAGTGAAGTCGACCTACATCCTCCAGCCTGGGCCCGCCGCACTCACCGACGGCGTGCAGCAGCTCGAGAAGATCCTGCGCCGCAGCGCAACGTAATGCGATGTGGATGAGGTGGTGCGCCGCGCATTACAATGGGGAGATGCACATCATGCCTTCCGCCGCCCGGGTCCGCGCCTCGTCACTCGCACTGGTGCTCGGCGCGGCCGCGCTCCTCGGCGCCTGCCGATCGAACGCGCCCGGCGGCGTGCCCGCCGCGTCTTCGCCGAATACCTGGGCACTGGTTGACGGCCGCGAGATCACGCGCGACACGGTCGAGAAGGCCTACCGCCGGGAGGCCGCGCAGCAGCAGCAATCGGAGGAAGAGGCCGCTGCCGGCAAGCTGACGGTCTTGAACGACCTGATCGTGCAGGAGATGCTGATCGGCAAGGCGGGCGAGCTGAAGATCGAGGTCGCCGACAGCGAGCTCGACACCGCCTTCAACGAAGCCAAGAAGAACATCAGCGACGAGCAGTTCCAGAAGGAGCTGGCGTCGCGCAACCTCACGCCGGCCGACATGCGCGAGAGCCTGCGCCGCGACATGCTCGCCAACAAGGTGATCGAGCGCGAGGTCACGCAGAAGATCGTCATCACCGACCAGGACATCACGCAGTTCTACGAGGCGAATCGGGCCAGCTTCAATCGCCCGGAGGATGTGGTGCACATTGCCCAGATCGTCGTGACGCCGCAGCGCGCCAACCAGCAGATTAACCGTTCCGGCAACGACGCCGGCAGCCCGCAGGAGGCCCTGGGGAAGGCCCAGATGTTGATGGAGCGGCTGAAGTCCGGCGCGCCGTTCGCGGAGCTCGCTGCCGACTTTTCGGAGGAGCCGGAGTCGGCGCAGCGCGGGGGGGACCTGGGCTTCGTGCCGGTCTCGGCGCTGCAGAAGCAGGCGCCGCCGCTACGGGACGCGGTGCTCAATTCGGCGCCCGGATCGGTGCGCCTGGTCAGCATCGGCGGCAGCCACACGATCGTCCTGATCGTGGCGCGCGATTCGGCCGGCCAGAAGGATCCGAGCATGCCCCAGGTGAAGGACGCCATCACCACCACGATCCGCGGTCGACGCGAGCAGCTGCTGCGCGCCGCTTACGTCAACTCGCTGCGCAACAAGGTGACCGTCGTCAACTACTACGCCGACCGCCTGGTTGAAGCGCAGGGCAAGGCGGCGCCAAGCCTCGCGCCGTCGGCGCCGGGCGCGAAGTAGCGAGGCTCCGCCTCGGGCGGGGCGGGCTAGCGGGGCGGCAACGGCCGGCCCTGCTGAAGCTCGCGCATCATGCGATCGTCGCCGGTGAGTTCCCAGTAGACGAGCGAGACGGGAATCATCCCGGCGGCATTGATCTCGTCCATCACGCGCCGCAGCGTAAAACCGTCGCCGAGCTGCCTGGCGCGCTCGGCAATAGTTTCTTCCATCAGCCGCCCGCCGGTGATGTAGCTGGCGCCGTAGCCGGGCTGACGAAGGTAGAGGTGCTGCTCGAAGCCGAGCAGCGGATCGCGTCGCATCCAGCCCCGCGGCGTCCAGTTCACGTGAACGTCGCCGGCCTGCTCCATCGACAGTTCGTTGGCGTGCGCGTAGAGGTTGCCGAGCCCGCGGGCCGCGCGATTGAGCAGCATGATCCACACCAGCTCGCGCGATCGCCGCGAGTCGTCGTAGAGACCGGCGTGCATCATCCACTCTTCCATCGACGTCGCCATGCCCTCCGATCGGCTCATCCACACGTTGTAGAGGAGCGGACCGCGGCGAATCGGGCTGGCGTGGGGCGCGACGCGAATCCGCATGTTGTCCCACCAGTGGTAGAGGTGCGTCCACAGCGGGATCGGATCGCGATGCGTGATCTCGGCAAAGAAGTTTCGTGACGCCACCGGCGTGAACGGCGCGGTGCGTTCGCGCAACGCCCGCTCCATCCACGGCTCCATCGTCACTATCTCCTGATCGGCGACCCACGCGAGATAGCGGCGAATGGCACGGTCCTGAAGCGCGTTGTAGGCCGCCGCACCGACGCGAGGGTCGCGAACAGCGCGAGTGTGACTGCGAGCGAGC
>JALDXK010000173.1:0-10623 GCA_032155105.1 Acidobacteriota bacterium | reverse complement strand
GCCACCGATGGCGCCAGCGACCTGGGCGCCCACGAACACGGCCGCGAGCACCAGTTGGATGTTCAGCAGCAGGAAGAACACCGACCCGCCGGCAAGCACCGCTGCCACGATGTGACCCAACACTCGACCTGGAAACTGGGTGACGCTTTCGGCGCCCACCGACACGAAGTTGTACGCCACCGCCGTCGGCACCGACACCGCGACGATGAACATGCCGAAAAACTTCAGGAGCGCCAGAAGCCGTCCGAGCGATTGCTCGCGCGCCGTGATCGGCAGCGGTCCGAGCACCAGGGCGTCACGGCGATCCGGCGTCAGCGAGCTCCACACGATCATCGTCACGATGCCGGCGACGGCCATCACGAAGTCGAGATGAAACGCCTGCGACTGCAGCAGCGCGCGATCGACGACCAGCGGATCGTCGAGGCGGATGCCCATGGCGCGCAGGTGCGCCCAGGAGAAGATCTGCGAGCCGCTGAACATCACCCCCGGAGTGGCCACGAGCGCGAGCAGCCACACCACGCTCGCCGACGCCGCCGTCGAGGACGAGAACATGTCGTTCTCGAACAGTCGTCCGAAGAAGACCTTCGCGAGCGCGCGGACGTTGCGGGTCATCACAGCTTGACAGTGTCGAGAATCGCCTTCGCGGCATCGTCCACGTTCTCGCGGACCGCCAGCTTCACGAACACGTGTTCGAGCGTCGAATCGTTCTGCAGCCGCCGCAGCCGATCGACGCGATCATGCGCGACGACCTTGCCGTCCGAGAGGATCACCACGTCCGTGCACATCTGCTCGACGACCTCGATCACGTGCGAGCTCATCAGGATGGTGCGGCCCTCGTCGGCCAGCGACTTGATCACCGAGCGCAGCATCAGCCCCGCCGACACGTCGAGGCCCGAGAACGGTTCGTCGAGCACAATCAGCTCGGGGTTGTGCATCAGTGCCGACGCGAGCTGGACCTTCTGCCGCATGCCCTTCGAGAAGGCCGCGAGCGTCGAATACTGATCGTCTTCGAGCCCGAAAAGCGTCATGAAGCGCTCGATCTTCTCGTTCAGCACCGCATCGTCGAGCCCGCGCAGCCCGCCGACCAGGCGAAGATATTCGGGCGCGGTGAGGTGCGTGTAGAGAAACGGTTCTTCGGGAACGTAGCCGAGGCGCCGGCGGTAGGCGGGCAGGTCGTGGAAAATCGACTGCCCTTTCCACAGCACCTCGCCCGAGGTCGGCTCCATCAGGCCTACCAGCATGCGCACGGTGGTGGACTTGCCGGAGCCGTTAGGGCCGAGATATCCGAGGATTTGCCCCGGCCGCGCCACGAAGCTGGCGTCTCGCAGTGCGGGCAGGGCTCCGTAGTACTTGGTCAGCGCACGGACTTCGAGCATGGTGCCTGATTAGACACCGCATCGGGGCTCATGGAACACAAAGCGAGGCGCGCACCACGGCGTTCGCCTCAGTCAATGCCTGCGCCTGCGCCACCGTCAGCTTCGGCCGCGTTCCGCCGGCCATGCGATCGACCTGGGCCGGGGGAGCCGTTACAGGCCGAGCACCGCCATCGGTACCCACTCCTTCACTTTCGTCAGGTGCGGCTTGATCAGCTTGATGTTGGCAGCGGGCGGCGTCGGGATCTCTGGGAACGACAACGTCGGGTTCTGCGTGCCTTCGCGCGCCAGGTGTTCGAGCTTCGACAGGTCGATGCTGCCCGCCAGTTCCACACCCGCGGCTTCGTAGACCCGCCGCCGGACCCACACGTATTCCGCGTCCGAGAACTTGTGGATGTTGAGCGCGGCCACCTGCGCGCGACGCGCGTCCATGTAGATGCCGGTCAGGTCCGAGAACACGCTGACCATGTCCGAGAAGGCCAGCTCACCCTGACTCGGCTTCGACTTGGCGCCGATCTGCGCCGCCTTGCTCTCGATCTCCGACCACCGCGCGCCGAGGTCCTCGCGCACGCGCGTTTGCACGGCGACGAAGCGGTCCACTTGCGCCTGGGTAAGCTCGCCGCTCTGCGGCGGCGCATACGGCGACTTATTGACGATGCGATCGGCCAGCAGCGACATCTCGCGAGCGCGATCGAGATAGTCGCCCGTGCTCTGGATCATCGGCTGTGCCCAGCGATAGGCGTAGAATCCGGCCACGCCAAAGGCGACGAGGGCAATGACGACGACAACCAGGCAACCGCCGAGGATTTTTCTCACGCTGAGGCGTCGATGGGCAGGCCGGCCGCGGCCCACGCGGTGAGGCCGCCGGTGAGATTCGCCACATTCGCGAACCCGGCGCGCTCGAGGATCGACGCGGCAATCGCCGAGCGGCCGCCCGACTGGCATTGCACAACCACCGGCTTGCTGGCGGGAATGTCGTTCGTACGGTCGCCGAGATAGCCGAGCGGGATGTGCACCGCTCCGGGCACGTGGCCGTCATTCCACTCACTGGCACTGCGGACGTCGATCACCGTCACTTCGTCCAGCCGCGAGCGCAGGTCGTGCGGCGTCACTTGCGCGATGGTCGCGCGGCCCGTCACGGCAGACGGCGCGAAATAGCCCGTGATGCGATCGATGCCGATGAGCGCAAGCGATCGCGACAGTTCTTCGAGCCGCGCCGCCGCCGTGTCGGCGTCCACGATCAAGTAGACCTCCTCGCTCTGCACCAGCCAGCCCGCCCACGTCACGAAAGACGATGTGAACGGCATGTTGATCGTGCCCAGGGTGTGCTGCGCCGCATAGTCGGCCGCGGGCCGGGTGTCGATCACCAGCACGTTGCGCGCGATGAGGTCCGCGAGCTTCGCATCGGGTAGCTTCGCCGGCACGTCGAAGCCGCCGAGCATTGCCGGCCCTTCCTTGTTCACGCGCTTCATCTTCGCAAAGTACTTCGGCGGCTCGGGCTGGCCTTCGAGCACCGTCTTCACGAACTCCGCTTCGGACTTCGCGGTGAAGGCCCAGTTGAAACGCTTTTCGTAACCGAGCGTGGACGAGGGAATCGAGCTGATACCCTTGCCGCACGACGACCCGGCGCCGTGGCCCGGCCAGATCTGCAGCCAGTCGTCGTATTTCGCAAACGCCTGGAGCGACCGAAACAGCGTCTTCGCCCCCTTCTCCATCGTGCCCGCCATGTTGGCGGCGCGTTCGAGCAGGTCGGGCCGGCCGACGTCGCCGACGAACACGAAGTCGCCGGTGACGGCCGCGATCGGCTTGTCGGCGACCGCGCCATCGGTGATCAGCAAGGTGAGATGTTCAGGGGTGTGTCCCGGCGTGTGCAGCACGTCGACGCGCACGTTGCCAATGCCGATGCGATCGCCGTCCTTCAGTTTGCGATCGTGTTCGAATTGGTACTTCCAGTCCGTGTCGCCCTCGTCCGAAAGACACAGACTGGCGCCCGTCCTGTGCGCCAGCTCGCGGGACCCCGACACGAAGTCCGCGTGGATGTGGGTCTCGGTGAGTTGCGTGATCCGCAGCCCTTCCTGGGCCGCGGCCTCGATGTATTGGTCCACGTCCCGGTTGGCATCGATGACGATGGCTTCCCCGGTCTTCTGGCACCCAATCAGGTAACTGGCTTGAGCGATGGACGGCTCGAAGAATCTCTTGACGAACATTGGATCAGTACATTGTAGAGCCTTCCGAGGACACGGAGAAGTACGGAGGCCACGGAGGCTGCGGTGCGCGTCGCGCGAGCAGGTGCCTCGCGCAGCGAGCTTTCGACCGAGCCAACTCTGGTTTTCTGACCGACAAACGAAGCGTAGGCCAAGACAGGCGTTGTTTGAGCCAAGATGTGCGCGAGTTCGCGGAGCGCTTGGTGCGCCAAGCGCCGTTTGTCCGGCGAGAGGAGACGCTCGCGGAGCGAGGCACCTGATCGCGCGTAAGCGCACTACGCCATTCCAAACACGTCCCGGTAAACCGCGAGCTCCTCCTCCAGCGACCTGATTATGTTCTCGGCCTTCCTGAACCCGTGCTGCTCGCCTTCGAAGGTGACGTACTTCACCTTCAGCCCTTTCTTGCGAGCGGCCTCCACCATCATCTCGCTCTGGTTCGGCGGCACCACTTTGTCTTCGAGCCCCTGGAGCAGGATGATCGGACACGACAATCGATCGGTGAAGTGAATCGGCGAACGCGCCCGGTAGACCTCGCGCGCCTCGGGCCAGGGGCCGATCAGCGAATCGTTGTAGCGCGCCTCGAACTTGTGCGTGTCGCTCTGCAGCACTTCGAGATCGCTGATGCCGTAGTAGCTCGCGCCGGCCTTGAAGGTGTGATGGAACGTCAGCGCCGCCAGGGTGGTATACCCACCCGCGCTACCGCCGCGAATGATCAGCCGCCCGGCGTCGGCCTTGCCGGCCGCCACCATCGCCTCTGCCCCGCCGACGGCGTCGTCGACGTCAACGATGCCCCACTGTCCGTTCAACCGCATCCGATAGGATCGCCCATAGCCGGTGCTGCCGCTGTAGTTCACGTCGAGCACCGCAAACCCGCGGCTGGTCCAGAACTGGATCTTCGGATCGAGCACATTGCTGGTCGCGCCCGTGGGCCCGCCGTGCGTGATGACGATCAGCGGCGGCTTCTCCTCAACCTTTGAACTGTTGAACCCTTGAACCGTTGAACCCGTGATGTCCGGATTCGTCGGCGGATAGTAGAAACCGTGCACGTCCCGGTCCTTGACCTTGAAAGTGACCGCTTCGGGCACCGAAATCCACTCGTGCGGAATCTGCTCGGTGGTCGAGGCGCGCAAGACCTCGAGCTCGACTCGATCCGCCGATGCTTCGGAAGGATCCGCGACCCGAAGGCGGACCACTGCGGCAGGCTGCGTCGCTGACCCGCCAACAAAGTAGATCGCGTTGGCATCCGCCTTGATCGACTCCAGTGCCTGTACGGGCAGATCGACGGCCTCGAAGTGCTTCGTATACACGTCGATCGTCGCCAGCTTCCACTCGCCATTCAGGGTGTAGGTGGCCGCCATGCGCGTCGCCGACACGAAGGCGTAGGTGACCATGCTGAACGTCCACTGCGGCTTCCCGAACTCGGCGTCCATCGGCTGGATGGCCTCCACGTCTGCGCCACCCCATCGATAGAGGTTCCACCAGCCGGTCTTGTCCGACACGAAATACAACGCGCCGTCCGGCGACCACTCGGGTTGGAAGATCGACTCCTCGATGCCACCAGCAACCTTCTCGCGCACGCCGATCAACCCGCTCGCGTTGAACGCGCCGACCCACAACTCGGTGCCGTCCCAGGGCATGTTGGGATGGTTCCACTGCAGCCAGGCGAGAAACTTGCCGTCGGGACTGACGATGGGATCGGAGTAGAAGTCGGCGCCTTCCACGAGCACGCGATCGGGAATCGCGGCGATCACGTTCACGTTTGCCGCGCCGGAACCGGTTGGCGATGGCGTGCCGTGCTCGCGCACACCGATCAGCCGGTGCCGCGCCGCATCCACGCGAAAGTCGGCCCACATCGACCCCGGCTCGGTCATCGCCACTGGCGCCTCGCCGCGCGCCTGCCGGTACACGCGCTGATCGGCGAAGTTCACGAAATACACCGCGCCGTTGTGAACCGTGTACGCGCCGCCGCCGTACTCATGCACGCGTGAGCGGACGTTGAAGCCCGCTGGTGTGATGTCGAGGGGATTGCCGCCTGGCACCCGCGTGACAATCACGTTCCGCCCGCCCTCGGCCGCGCGTCCCTCGAGCCAGTACACATCGTCTCCGTCGAGCTGAATCTGATCGAGACGCAACGCGCCCGCGGTAACGCGCGCGGCCGTCAGGGGAGAGGGCCAGGATCCATATGCAACCACGTCGTTCACTATAATCTCGGCGTCGATGACTAGAAGGGAACTCTTGGCCTCTCTCATGGCCGGGCCACTCGCAGGCATGCGTCTCACTGCGCAGGAGGACCTCACCTCGCTGACCATTGCGCAGATAGCCGCACGCCTCGCGTCGCGCGACCTCAACCCGGTGCAGCTGGCCAATGCCTACCTCGCGCGGATCGCGAAGCTGAACCCGCAGCTCAACGCGTACGTCACCGTGACGCGCGAGCTGGCGCTGCGCGAAGCACGCGATGCGAAACCGGGATCGGCGCTCTACGGCATCCCGATCGCGCACAAGGACCTTCTCGAAACGAGGGGCGTGCGCACCGGCGCCGGGTCGCTCCTCTTCGAGTATCACATCTCCGACGAGAATGCCGCGATCGTGCAACAACTGGAAGACGCGGGCGCCGTGCTGCTCGGCAAGACCAACACCCACGAGCTTGGCGGCGGCGTGACCACGATCAACCCGTTCACCGGCACGACGCGCAATCCGCTCGACACCACGCGCATCGCCGGCGGATCGAGCGGCGGCTCGGCCGCCGCAGTGGCCGCGCGCTTGTGCCTGGCCGCTACCGGCAGCGACACCGGCGGCAGCGTGCGCATTCCCGCGGCCTTCTGCGGCGTCGTCGGCTTCAAGCCCACGTTCGGCCGCATCTCGACGCGCGGCCTGATCGGCTCGTGCCCGACGTTCGATCACATCGGCTTCCTGACAAGGACGGTCGAAGACATGCAGTTCCTCTTTCGCACCGTTAGCGGCGGCGCGGAGGCGCGGCTGCCCGACACGATTCGCGTCGGCGTGCCGAACACGTATTTCTTCGACAACATTGCGCGCGCACCCGAGGTCGAAGCCGCGTTCGCGGCGGCGATGGCGCGCATCGGTGAGCGGGGCGCACGCATCACGTCGGTGTCGTTGCCGATCGACGACCGCACGATGTCGCGCGTGTTCGATCCGATCGTGGCGTTCGAGATTTGGAGCCGGCTCGGAGCTGACTGGCGCACCAACCCCGGATCCTTCTCCAAGGAATTCTCGACGTTCTTCGCCACCGAGCGCCCGACCGTCGGCGAATACGAATCAGCACTCGTCGAGCTGAAGAGCTACCAGGCAGAGATCGACAAACGATTCGATTCCGTGGACGTCATCGCAACGCCAACCGTGCTAATGACGGCCCCACCGATCGCCGGCCCAATCGACGGCCTGCGGATCCTGAGAAATACGTGGCCCTTCAACGCCGCCGGCACGCCCGCGATCTCGGTGCCGAGCAACGAACGTAGGGGCGGGACTTCAGTCCCGCCCTTGCCCGTCGGGCTGCAACTGGTCGCCCGCCGCGGCGAGGATGACAAGTTGTTGCAGATTGCGCGGGCACTCAGCTGAAAGGAACCTGCTTCACTTTCGGCTCCCGTTTACGTAAACCGTAAAAGTGAAGCAGGTTCACTTATACTCAGCGGATGCACCTGAAGCTCCGCCGTTTCACCGTTTTGGTCCTTGCACTGACCGTGTCGCTGGCTGCGCCATCAGCGCAAACGCAAGCACCGAAGGTCACCACACCAGAACAGTTCTTCGGCCACCAGATCGGGGCCGACTACGTCCTGCCCAACTACACGAAGTTCACCGAGTTCGTGAAGAAGCTCGACGCCGAATCCGATCGCATGATCGTGCAGTCGATCGGCAAGACCGCCGAAGGCCGCGATCAGCTGATGGCGATCATCACGGCACCCGAGAACCACAGGAACCTGGCGAAGTACCAGGACATCGCCCGTCGCCTGGCGCTGGCCGAGGGCGTCACCGAGGACCAGGCTCGCGCGCTGGCCCGCGACGGCAAGGCCGTCGTGTGGATCGACGGCGGCCTGCACGCCACCGAAGTCCTCGGCGCACAGCAGCTCACCGAGACGATCTATCAGCTGGTCAGCAAGAACGATCCGGAGACGCTGCGCTTCCTGCGCGACGTGATCATCCTCGCCGTCCACGTCAATCCCGACGGCATGGAATTGGTGTCGGACTGGTACATGCGCCACGAGGATCGCACTAAGCGCGAGACCGCCAACCTGCCGCGGCTGTACCAGAAATATATCGGGCACGACAACAACCGCGATTTCTACATGTCGGCGCAGAACGAGTCGATCAATATCAACACGCAGCTGTATCAGGAGTGGTTCCCGCAGATCATCTACAACCACCACCAGACGGGCCCCACCGGCACGATCCTGTTTGCGCCGCCGTTCCGCGATCCGGCCAACTACGTCTATCACCCGCTGATCATCACCGGCCTCGACGTGGTCGGCTCGGCGATGCACAACCGCTTCGTCGCCGAGAACAAGCCCGGCGCCACGATGCGCCGCGGCGCGAATTACTCGACGTGGTGGAACGGCGGCCTGCGCACCGCACCGTATTTCCACAACATGATCGGCCTGCTCACCGAATCAATCGGTCATCCGACGCCGATGGAAGTCGCGTTCGTGCCGGATCGCCAAATGGCCAGTGCCGACCTGCCGTTCCCGATCGAGCCGCAGAAGTGGCACTTCCGTCAGTCGGTCGACTACTCGATCACCGCGAACTGGGCCGTGCTCGACGTGGCCTCGCGCAACCGCGAAATCTTCCTCTACAACATCTACAAGATGGGCAAGGACAGCATCGAGAAAGGGTCGAAGGATACCTGGACGATGTATCCGCGCCGGCTGCAGGCGGTCAAGGACGAGATCGCGAAGGCGCAGAAGGTTGACGCGGGCGATCCGCGCATGGTGGCTGGCGGCTTCGCGCGCAACACCGTGCCCATTGCGCAGTACGAGAAGCTCACGAAGAAACCCGAGTGGCGCGACCCGCGCGGCTACATCCTGCCGTCGAACCAGCCGGACTTCCTCACCGCCACCAAGTTCGTGAACACGCTGATCAAGAGCGGCGTGACGATCCATCGCGCCACCGCGGCGTTCAGCGCCGGCGGCAAGCAGTATCCGGCGGGCTCGTGGGTGGTGAAGACGGCGCAGGCATTCCGCCCGCACGTCCTGGACATGTTCGAGCCGCAGGATCATCCGAACGACTTCCAGTTCCCTGGCGGCCCGCCGATTCCGCCCTACGACAACGCCGGCTGGACGCTCGCCTACCAGATGGGCGTCAAGTTCGATCGCATCCTCGACGGCTTCGACGGCCAGTTCGAGAAGGTCACCGGTCTGCAGAAGCCGGCTCCCGGCAAGGTGACCGAGGCCGCGGGCGCGGTCGGCTACGTGGTGCCGCACAACCAGAACGACGCGTTCATCGCCGTGAACCGGCTGCTGAAGGCGAATGAAGACGTGTTCTTCGTCGCAGATCGCAGCTACCAGAGCGCCGACGGCACGGGCGTGATTTTCATCGGCGCCAAGCCGACCACGAGCGCGGTGCTGACCAAGGCGGCCGCCGACCTCGGCTTGAACTTCACCGCCGTCACCGCTCGTCCGTCGGGCGCGATGCAGAAGCTCACCAAGCCGCGTATCGGCTTGTGGGACATGTATGGCGGCTCGATGCCGTCAGGCTGGACGCGCTGGATGCTCGAGCAGTTCGAATTCGAGTTCGAGCGGGTGTTTCCGCAAACGCTCGACGCCGGCAATCTCAAGTCGAAGTTCGACGTGCTGATCTTCCCCGATGGCGGCATTCCCGAGAACGCGGGCGGCGGGGGCGGCGGCTTCGGCGGCGGACGGACGCTGACTCCGGAGGAGGTGCCCGCTGAATATCGATCGCACCTTGGCCGCGTCACGATCGACAAGACCGTGCCGCAGCTCAAGAAGTTCGCTGAAGAGGGCGGCGCCATCGTCGCCTACGGCGGCTCCGCGGCGCTCGGCCATCATCTTGGCCTGCCGGTGAGCGATCACCTCGTCGAGATGACCAGCGCTGGTACCGAGCGCGCACTGCCGCGCGATAAATACTTCATCCCCGGATCGATCCTGAAGGTGGCGGTGGACAACACCAACCCGCTCGCGTACGGCTTCGAGAAGCAGGTTGACGTGATGTTCGACAACAGCCCCGTGCTGCACCTCGGCCCGAGCGCGGCGATGAACGGCGTCCGCCCGGTGGCGTGGTTTGCCGGCAAGGACAGCCTGCGTTCCGGATGGGCGTGGGGCCAGCACTACCTCGAAGACGGCGTGGCTGTTGCGGAAGCGAAGGTCGGCAAGGGCAAGGTGTTCCTCTTTGGTCCCGAGATCACCTTCCGCGCCCAGCCGCACGGCACGTTCAAGTTCCTGTTCAACTCGATCTACTACGGCACCTCGGTGCCGGCAACGCCGGGAACGTCGACGACGACCGCGGGACAACAATAGAATGGGTCTTGGGGCTTGGGTCTTGGGACTTGGGACTGCTCAAGACCCAGGACCCCGTTACAATCGCCGCCATGGATCTCGAACAGATCTTTTCGGCGGCGACCTTCATCGCCGTGTTCGGGTGGCTGGTCATAATCCTCATGCCCCGCAACCCGAATGCGAAGCTGGTCGGCGGCATCCTCGTGCCGCTCGTCCTTTCGGTTGGTTATCTGCTGCTCATCGTCCAATACTTTCGCGGCGCTGAGGGCGGCTTCGGCTCGCTCGCGGAAGTGGCCATGCTGTTTCAGAAACAGGAGCTCCTGCTCGCCGGCTGGATTCACTACCTCGCCTTCGATCTCTTCATCGGCGCCTGGGAGATCCGCGATTCACAGCGTCACGGCATCCCGCATCTCGTCGTCATTCCCTGCCTGCTGATGACTTTCATGCTCGGTCCGATCGGCCTGTTGTTCTATTTCGCCATCCGGACGGCGAAGACGATGTCGATGCGCCGACCGCTGTCCGCCACGACGCCGTACAGCCGCAGCGCGATGAGCAGCAGCACGACGGCCTCGCCGGACAGCG
>JALDXK010000172.1:0-10635 GCA_032155105.1 Acidobacteriota bacterium | reverse complement strand
GAGTAGTTCTCGATGCCGTGGCAGTAGCCGATCTCCTTGATCATCTCGAGATCGAACATGGTCCGCTGGTGCAGCCGCTGCGCTTCGAGGACCTTGCCGTCGCGTTCGAGCTCGCCGCGGCGCACCTCGAGCTCCTCCTTGATCGTGACCACCGCCTCTTTCAACCGCTCGCGGCCGGTCACGAAGTGGGACTTCGGATACACGGCAGTGCGCTCGTGACGCCTGAGCGCCTTTCCGGTGAGCGGATCGAACGACGTCAGCTCGTCGACCTCGTCGCCGAACAGGCCGATGCGGAGCGCGAATTCCTCGTAGGACGGGTAGACCTCGACGATGTCGCCGCGGACGCGAAAGTTGCCGCGCGCGAACTCGTGATCGTTGCGCTCGTACTGGATCTCGACCAGCTTGCGGAGGATCTGATCGCGATCCATCCGCATGCCCTTTTCCAGCGGCAGGACGAGGCCATAGTACGCCTCGGGCGAGCCCAGGCCGTAGATGCACGACACGCTCGCCACGATGATGACGTCGCGGCGCTCGAACAGGGAGCGCGTGGCCGACAGGCGCATCCGATCGATCTCTTCGTTGACGATCGATTCCTTCTCGATGTACGTGTCCGAGGCCGGCACGTAGGCTTCCGGCTGGTAATAGTCGTAATAACTGACGAAGTACTCGACCGCGTTGTGCGGGAAGAAGCGGCGGAACTCCTGGAACAGCTGCGCGGCGAGGGTTTTGTTGTGCGCCATCACCAGCGTGGGGCGGTTCACGCGGTTGATCACCTGCGCCATGCTGTAGGTCTTGCCCGAGCCGGTGACGCCGAGCAGCACCTGGTGCTTGTCGCCGCGGTTCAGGCCCTCGACGAGCTCGGGCACGGCATGGACCTGGTCGCCGCGAAGCTCGAAATCAGATGCGAGGGTGAATCGATCGGTAACGGAAGGCATGATGGCGTGCGCCGTAGCAAACCATCGTACTACGATCCGACGCAGCCCCGAAGATCGCGGGGCGGCAACAAGGGGGGCGTGGGGACCTACGACGGTCTATACGGGGCGTAATACCCCTTCCGTGCGCGTACGCGCAGGTCGCTGCGCTTCAACTTGATTTCGACTTTGCGCCACGCGCCGTCCGTTGCGGTGTTGCCGGAGATGTAGCCGAGGTAGTACTGCCCGTTGATCTCGGCCAGCACCTTCTCGTAGGCGCTCTCGACCTCCTTCATCGCGGTCGGGAAGAACGCCTGGCCGCCGGTGGCCTCGGCGATCTGGCGCAATGTCATCTGCAGCTGGTTCCGCGCCGACCCGGCGTTGTCGACGAGCCCGATCGCGTACACCGTGACTCGCGACGTCTTGAGGAGATCGAGCGTCTCCGCGAAGGTCAGCGCCGAGCGCGTGTCGCCACCGTCCGTGTACATCACCAGCACCTTGCGCCCGTCCTGCCGATCGGCGCCGTCCAGGTACGTGCCCAGCGCGTCGTAGAGCGCCGTCCACCCGTCGGGCTTGCGCTGGCGGATCCGCTCGACCAGCCGCGCGAAGTCGCGCTGCGGGTATTGCGTGATGCGCACCCGCGTGTCGAAGTCGACCAGGGTGATGTCTTCGGCCGACGGCAGCATGTTCAGGAACTTGATGGCCGCGCCCTGCGCGAGCTTCATGTCGGTCTGCATACTGCCACTGGCGTCGAGCATCAGGCCCAGATGCATGGCCGGACCGGCTTCACCCACCCCGTGCGCGAAGTACTGGATGGCTTGCGGCTTGCCGTCTTCGACGATGGCAAAATCCTGCTCGGTCAGGTCGGTGACGATGTTGCCCCTGCGGTCGGTGACCGTGACGCCGAAGGTGGTGAGGTCCACGCCAGCGCGGAACTGCTGGGCGCCGGGCAACGCCAAATGCCAAATGAAAAATGCCAGAAAGGCCAGCATCCACTTGGCACCCTTCAGTTGGCATGTTGGATTGGCCCGGATCATCCCGGAATTCTAGCAGGGCCTTGTCGCGCCGTAGCCTTGCGGAGGCGGCTATAATCCAAGGATCGTGCGGTGTGTTGCGGTCTGCCACACGGAGCTGGTGGTGCGGCTCCTCGAGGCAGTCCTTGCTCCGTCGGCGGAGCTTGACGTTCTCGTAGAGAGCCGGGCGCTCGCCAGGAGGGTGCATACTCCAGAGCTGGCGGTGTCGGTCGACGAAGCCGGCCGGGTCGACAGTTACGTCAAGCTCGCCATCACCCCCGTCACTCCCGTCTTCATCGAGGACAACGGCCGCCGCAACCTGCGCAAGGTGATCGAGGCCGTGCGCGACGCAGGCGGCACCCTGATCTACGTGCTGGGCACCAGGCTCGCCGACGTGCGCAAAGCCGAAGCGCTGCGGGACGAATTCCCCGAGGTGACCACACTGACGCTGGCGGAGCTGACAGGACCGGCGTTGCGCGCCGAGCTGGGCCGCACCGTCACGCGCCAGCGCGTGCAGCAGTACCAGCGCTACATGGACGATGCCGACCGGGTGTTGATCCTGACCCATAACGACCCGGACCCCGACGCCATGGCGAGCGGCCTCGCCTTACGCACGGTGTTGCGCCGCACGCGGCAGACGGCCGTGATCGGGTCTCTCGAGCCGCCGACGCGCCCCGAGAATCTCCGGATGGTGAAGCTGCTCGACCTCAAGATCGAGAAGCTCACGCACGAGGATTTCAAGACCTTCGACAAGATCGCGCTCGTCGATGTGCAGCCGCACTACTTCCCCGGCCTGCTGCCGCACGTCGATCTGGTGATCGATCACCATCCCGAGCAGCCCGGCTACAACGCCATCTTCAAGGACATCCGCCCCGACTTCGGCTCGACCTGCACCATCCTCACCGAGCACCTGCGGGCGGTCGACATGGACATCTCGGAGCGAACTGCCACGGCGATGCTCTACGCGATCAAGTCCGACACGCTGTTCTTCAACCGCCACGCCAACCGCGCCGACCTCGACGCGTTCTCGTATCTCTACCCCCTTGCCGACGCCACGATGATCCGCAAGATGGAGGGCGCGGAAATCACTGCCGAGCGCCTCGAGTACCTGATCAAGGCCTGGCAGCAGGGCCGCATGATGGAGCACGTGTTCTGCGCGTTCCTCGGCGAGCCGCCGCGCGAGGACTTCATCCCCTACGTTGCGGATTTCTACTTGCAGCTCGAGAACGTGCAATGGACGGTGATCAGCGGCGTGGTCAACGACACCTTCGTGGTGTCGGTGCGGAACCTGGGCTACTCACGCAACGCCGGCGACTTCGTGCGGCGGTGGTTCGCCGACATCGGCAGCGCCGGCGGCCATCGCACCATGGCCAAGGCGGTGGTGCCTGTGGAAGCGTTCCAGAAGAAGTTCGGCACGTACGAAGGCAGCCGCATCAACCAGCGGATGCTGGAGCTGGTGCTCGAGTTCCTCCACGAGACCAGGGACAGATAGCCCCCCGGCTTAAGCCGGGGGTTATGGCCGGGGGCTATCGCAACGCTTGATCGAGGTCGTCGATCAGGTCCTGTACGTCTTCGAGACCGATCGAGATCCTGATCATTCCCTTCGACACGCCGGCCTTTACCAACTCCTCGTCCGTCAGCCCGTACTGCGACGTGAGAATCGGCAGGCTGCAGATACTCTCGACGCCGCCGAGGCTGGCCGCGCGCTTGATCACCTTGAAGGTGTCAAAGGTGCGGAAGGCCGCATCCTTGCCACCCTTGACGTCGATGGTCACCATGCCGCCGAATCCAGTCATCTGCTTCCTGGCAATGGCGTGATCGGGGTGCGACGTGAGACCCGGGTGATACACCCGTTCGATCTTCGGATGGCCTTCGAGGAACTGCGCCACCTGCAGGGCGTTCGCATTGTGCTGCGCCACGCGGATCGCCATCGTCTTCAGCCCCCGCGCCAGCGCGAAGGCCGGCTGCGGATCCATGACGCCGCCGAGCAGCCGCCGCATCTTGCTCATCGGCGCGAGCAGCGCCGTGCTGCCCGACAACACGCCGCCGGTCACGTCGCTGTGGCCGTTGAGGTATTTGGTGCAGCTTTGCATCGAGAGATCGACGCCCATCGCCAGCACTGGCTGGTTGATGGGACTGGCGAAGGTGTTGTCGACCACCGAGATGACGCCGGCCTTCCTGCACGCGGCCGCGATCGCGCGCACGTCGACGCATCGCAAGGTCGGATTGATCGGTGATTCAAACCACACGATCTTCGTCTTCGGTCCGATCACCGAGGCCGGGTTCGCCAGGTCGTCGAGCGACACGAACCGGTTGGTAATCCCGAGCTTCGACAGCAGGTCTTCGATGATGTGGAAGGTGCCGCCGTAGATTGCCGCGCTGCAGACGATCTCGTCGCCCGACTTCAGCAGCGTCAGCATCGCGGTCGAGATCGCCGCCATGCCGGAGGCGAACGCCAGCGACAGTTCCGCGCCGTCGACCGCCGCCAGTTTCTGCTCCACCGCCACCACCGTCGGGTTCTCGTAGCGCGAATAGAGGTAGCCGTTGATCTTGCCTTCCTGGTACTTGATGACATCGGCCACCGAGTCGAACACGAACGTGCTCGTCTCGTAGATGGGCGTGGTCAACGAGGGCGTGGCGCCGGTGTCGACGAATTCCCCGGCGTGAATGAGCTTGGTGGCTTCCTTCATAAGAGTCGTCCCTACAAGTCCGTGGAGGCGCGTCCGAGGTGCGTGATGCGCTCGCCGGACGCACCGAGCACGGGCTCGATGAACTGACGATACGCGTCTTCATAGCCGCGGCCCATGAGTTCGTCGAGCGGCTGCACGCGATCCGACGTCTCGTCGTAGGCCCCGGTGAGATCGAATGGGTGGATCGGGTTGTGCGACGGGCGGATCAGATACAAGCCGTGGAAGCGATGATGCAAATGCCGGATGGCGTCGGTCAGCGCGGCGCCTTCCGCGGAGGCGATCTGCTCGCCCACCCGGCCGAGGCCGTCGAGCCTTGGTGGACGGAGTTCGTGCGGGCCCGGCGGATCGGGTGTGGCGGCGACGATGACGACCTGCTCGGCGCCCGCGGCGGCGGCCTCTTCGAGGAGGCGGCCAAACGACGCCGGCCGATCGATGAGCCGATGCGTTTCGCCGCGCCAGTAGGTGTCGGGCGCGAACTCGACCAGCCGCGCGTCGCTCACGCCGGGCACGCTCAGCGAGGCCGCGAGCACATCAGCGGCGAACGACTGTGTGCCGGTCGACAGATCGTGGGCCTCGGCACGCCGCGACGACACGCCGGGCGGCGGAAACAGCATCCGCCGGTACGGATCGCGCAGCAGGCCGAACACCAGGTCGCGATGGGCATCGAGGTCGTGCGCGACCATCAGCAACTCGCGGAAGCCAGGCTGGCCGAGGTTCTCCGTCAATAACTCCGAGTAGCGACGGCTGAGATCCTGCGGCTCCGGCGTCTTGATCGTCGCCCCGCCCTTGAGCAGTCGCCACACCGTGTCGGTGGCCTGGTCGATGGCCCCGCTCGCGTCGAGCGGCGAGCCGAGCAGCGTCCACATCCAACTGCCGCTCGAACGCCGATACAGCGGTGATCTCCAGCGCGCCAGCCAGGCGCCGGTGCCAAGCACGATCAACGCCGCCGTGCACAGGAGCAGCGCCAGGCGCGGCAGCCACGAGGGCAAGGCGCCAGGTGAGAACGCGAATGAAAGCAGCGAGACGAACCCCTCGACGAGTCGCGAACCAGACTGCAAGCCCGCCATGCCGAGCACCATCGCTGCCGGGTACACGAACAAGGCGGCAGCAATCACCACCGCCGGCACCGCGAGCACGGCGACGAGCCCAATGCCGAGCAGCCGCAACGCGCGGAACGGCCAGCGCCACCGGTACAGCTCGGCCACTTTCTCCGCTCGCCAGAAGCCGCCTTCCTCCCAGAGCTGCGCGCTGCCATCCACTGCCGCCAGCACGGCGCTGACCGAGCCGATGCCGCGGCCGCCGACGATGTCGATCTTGACGCCGGCTTCCTGGAGGGCGCGCATCGCGCCGGCGTGGTAGGCGCCGTCGGCGCCCGTACCGGTGAACAGCAGGGCCGTGCGGCGTTCTGGTGAATACGAATCCCGCGACTCAGTCACGCTCGGACATTATCGCGGGTAACCGTGTCTTATGAGCCGAGGTTTTCGGTGCGAATCGATCCTTCGGCGGCCGTCCGGCGGCCGTGACGTCACGCCTCGGCGTCGTCGTGGATCGTGACGAGCTTGAGGATCTCGAACTTGCGGGTGCCGTTCGGGGTGGAAACGGTGAGCTCGTCGCCCTCTTCCTTGTTGAGGATGGCGCGGCCGATCGGCGAGGAGGTAGAGATCAACCCATTCTCCGCGTCGGCGTCTTCGGGCATCACCAGCTCGTAGACCACTTCCTGGTCCTTTTCACGCAGCGTGACCTTCGATCCAAAGCCGGCCCTGCCGTGCGGAATGCGATCGAGGTTCATGAGCGAAATTTCGCTGACGCGCCGCTTGAGCATGGCAATGCGCGCGTTGACGTAGGTCTGCCGTTCCTTCGCGGCCTGGTATTCGGCGTTCTCGCGGAGGTCGCCCAGCTCGCGCGCGCGCTGGATCTCCTTGGGGAGCTCCATCCTCAGCTCACGCTCGAGCGCGCCGATTTGATCCTCAAATCGCTTGAGAAGTTTTTCCTTCATCGCTCAAACTATGGAGTGTACCACAATAGCTAGAGGGCCATCCCGACCGTGATCACCAGCCGTCAACACCCCATCGTCAAGGAGTTTCGCGAGCTCGCGCGCGGCGGCGGACCGCTGCTCCTCCTCGATGGCTGGCACCTCCTCGGCGAAGCGGCGGCGGCGCAACTCGCCGTGGAGAAGATCGCGATCTGCGGACCGCCGACGGCCACCGAGCAGCGCGTCGTCGATCGACTGCGATTGAGCGGCGCGCAAATCGTGGATGTGTCGGGCAGCGTGTTGAACGCCTTGTCGCCCGTCAATGCCCCCACCGGCGTGGTGGCGAGCGCGCGGCGGCCGGCGGTGTCCGCAACTGCGATCCTCGAGCCGGCACCCGCGCTGGTGCTCGCCGCAATGGGGCTCCAGGACCCAGGCAACGCCGGCGCGATCGTTCGATCCGCGGCTGCCGCCGGCGCCACGGGAGTGGTGCTCGACGAAGCCTCGGCCGATCCGTGGGGATGGAAAGCGCTGCGCGCCTCGATGGGCAGCGCCTTTCACCTGCCCGTGTTACGCAGGCGCAACGTGGATGCCCTGATCGACGAATGGCGTGCGGCTGGGCTGCAGATCGCCGCTACGGTGCCGCGGGGTGGCACGACGATGCACGACGTGGACCTGAAGCCGCCGACGGCGGTGCTGCTCGGCGGCGAAGGCAGCGGACTGCCGGAAGGCGTCGTCGGCGCCGCTGACGTGCGCGTGACCATCCCGATGCGCGGCGGCATCCAGTCGTTGAACGCGGGGGTTGCCGCTGCAGTCGTCCTGTACGAAGCGCAGCGCCAAAGATACCTATGAGCCTGTTCGACGAAGAGCCCGCACCAGTCGATCCCAGGACCATACCGCTCGCCGAGCGGATGCGGCCGCGGTCGCTCGACGAAATCGTCGGCCAGGACGAGCTCGTCGGTCCAGGCCGTCCGCTGCGCGAGATGATTGATCGCGACATCCTGCAGTCGATCATCCTCTGGGGCCCGCCCGGCACCGGCAAGACCACGCTGGCGCGGATGATCGCGGACCTGACCCGTGCGGAGTTCGTCGCGTTCAGCGCCGTGCTGTCGGGGATCAAGGAAGTGAAAGACGTGATGGCCACCGCCGAGCAGCGGCGCCGCCTCACCGGCAAGCGCACCATCGTCTTCGTCGACGAGATACATCGCTTCAACAAGGCCCAGCAGGATGCCTTCCTGCCCCGCGTCGAAAGCGGCGTCATCGTGCTGATCGGCGCCACCACCGAGAACCCGTCCTTCGAGGTGAACGCCGCGCTCCTGTCGCGGTCCAAGGTCTTCGTCCTGAAGCAACTGGACGAGGACGCGATCGTCACCATCCTCAGGCGCGCGATGGTCGACGCCGAGCGCGGCCTGGGGCGCGACAACCCGGAGGCCGATGACGAGTCGCTGCGCGCGATGGCGCGCTTCGCAAACGGCGATGCGCGGTCGGCGCTGAACCTGCTGCAGCTCACCGTGTCGTCGGCGCAACAGCCCGCGGGCCGGCCGAAGATCGACCGCGCGCTGCTCGAAAAGACGCTGACCAACAAGGCGCTGCTCTACGACAAGAGCGGCGAGGAGCACTACAACCTGATGTCGGCACTGCACAAGTCGATGCGTAACAGCGACGCCGACGCGTCGATCTACTGGCTGGCCCGCATGCTGGAGGCAGGCGAGGATCCGAAGTACGTCGCGCGGCGATTGATTCGATTCGCCTCTGAAGACATCGGCAACGCCGATCCACAGGCGCTGGCGATCTCCGTAGCCGCGAAGGACGCGGTGCACTTCATCGGCATGCCCGAGGGCAACACCGCGCTGGCGCAGTGCGTGCTGTATCTCGCCACTGCACCCAAGAGCAACGCGGTCTACATGGCCTACAATGCCGCCGCCGAGGCCGCAACGAACGACGTTGCCGCGCCGGTGCCGCTGCACATCCGCAACGCGCCGACGAAGTTGATGAAGCAGCTCGACTACGGCAAGGGCTACAAATACGCGCACGACGAGGCGGACGCGGTGTCGAGCATGGACTGCCTGCCCGACAACCTGAAGGGCCGCGAGTTCTACAAGCCGACGGACTACGGCTTCGAGAAGGAAATCAGAAAACGACTCGACTGGTGGAAATCGAAACGTCGTCAATCCGGTACGTAGAGGCGGGACTTTAGTCCCGCCCCTACGTGCGAGTACCTATTGCGGCATCGTCTCTTTCGCATCGAGCGCGAAGCCGTAGACCTTCCCGTTCTTGACGCCCGACATCACGGCGATGTACTGCTTGCCGTCGAGTTCGTAGCTGATGGGCGTGGCCACACCTGATTGCAGCTGGTGCTCCCAGAGCGTCTTGCCCGTCACCGGATCGAGTGCCATGAACTTGCCCGTCGAGTTGCCGACGAAGATCAGCTGACCCGCGACCGACAGCGCGCCGCCGCTCGGCTGGAACGGGATGCGCCATGCTTCCTTGTTGGCAATCGGATCCCACGCCACGAAGAACCCACCCGGCTTCGGCGCCTTCGGATCGGCGGCCGGCATCTCCTTGAACTGGTTGCCGAACTTGAGGCCGAGGTTCCAGCGGCCCTCCTGGTACTCGAAGCGCTCCTCCATCGCCATCACCACAGTGGTTTCCTGTCCCGGGTAGTAGACAAGCCTGGTGACGGGATTGAACGCCATCGGCGGCCAGTGATGCGCGCCGACCGGTGACGGCGACAGCCGCACCGGCGTGAAGCGATAACGCGCCGCTTCGGTTTCGCGCGGGCGGCCGGTCTCCAGGTCGATGCCCGTCGCCCACGACGTATAGACGTAGGGCTGGCCCGAGATCAACTTGCCGTTGGTGCGATCGAGCACGTAGAAGAAGCCGTTCTTCGGCGCCTGCATGATCACCTTGCGCGTCTCGCCGCCGAGAGGCAGGTCGGCGAGAATCATCGGCTGCGCGGAGTTGTAATCCCAGTTGTCGCCCGGCGTGGTCTGGTAGTGCCACACGTACTTGCCGGTATCGGCGTTGAGCGCCACGATCGAGGCCAGGTAGAGGTTGTCGCCGCCGCCGGGGCTGCGGTGATTCGCGTTCCACGGCGAGCCGTTACCGGTGCCGACGTAGACGAGATTCAGTTCGGGGTCGTAGGCGATGCCGTCCCACGGCGTGCCGCCGCCGCCCGCCTTCCACCACTCGCCGTTCCAGGTTTTCGCCGCGACGGCGAGCGCCGGATCTTCAAAGCCCTTCTTCGGATCGCCGGGCACGACGTAGAACTTCCATGCGGCCTTGCCGGTCTGTGCGTTATAGGCGCCGAGGAAGCCGCGCACGCCGTACTCCGCGCCGCCCTGGCCGATCACGACGTTGCCCTTGATGATGCGCGGCGCGCCGGTGATGGTGTAATCCGTGTTGGGCGGCGTCGTTTGCACCGACCACACCGGCTTGCCGGTCTCGGCGTCGAGGGCCACGAGGCGACCGTCGAGCAGGCCGATGTACACCTTGCCATCGTAGAGCGCCACGCCGCGATTCACCGGCCCGCAGCACGCGCGCGGACCCATGGCGTCGAATCCGCCACGGACCAGCCCTGGGTCCCACGCCCACTTCAACTTGTTGGCGCGCAGGTCGATCGCGTACACCTGGCTCCACGTCGACGTGCCGTAGAGCACGCCGTTGAAGACGAGCGGCGTGGTCTCGAGCTTGCCGTCCGAGCCGACTTCCACCGACCACGCGAGACCCAGGCGGCCCACGTTGCTCTGGTTGATCTGCGTGAGCGGGCTGTGATGGGCCTCCGCGTAGTCGCGCCCATAACTCACCCAGTCGCCGTCGGCAGGCTTGAGCAGCGTGGCCTCGTCGACCTTGCGAGTCGCGGCCTGCTCGCCTTGCAACAACGCCGCAGCGCCACAGATCACCACGCCGCACATCAATGTCGCCGCAAATTGAAACCTTATCTTCATGGGTCCTCGGTCGCTGATTCTACCCCGACCGCGGAGCAATCACGTCAGGATGGCGCCGCGCTTGAGCAGTCGCGTGAGGAACAGGCGAGCGGTGTCGTCGAGCGC
>JALDXK010000171.1:0-10650 GCA_032155105.1 Acidobacteriota bacterium | reverse complement strand
CGTCGAACCCGAGCGGCGCGTACGTGGCGGCGATCGCAGCGGTCTTCAACGACAACGGCGACGGCGTGCGCGGCGATCTGCCAGCGGTGGTGCGCGCCATCCTGCTGCACAACGAGGCGGGGCTCTCGCATGAATTCACCGGGAAGCTGTCGGAGCCGGTGTTGTTCGTAGTTTCGCAGCTGCGCGCGCTCGATGCCGCGGTGGGCGATCACCGGTTCATGCGCAACCAGACCGAGGACATGGGGCAGAAGGTGTTCTATCCGCCCTCAGTGTTCAGTTACTTCTCGCCGGGCTACCGCGTGCGTGGCACGGTGGGACCGGCCGGTGCACCGCTAGGCGGACCCGAGTTCCAGATCCTGACGGCAGTGACCGCGATGGCGCGCGCCAACTTCGTCGGCAGGTTGCTTGACGGACGTTGGGCAACGCAGGTGACGTTCGATTACGCGCCGTTCACGAGCCTCGCCGCTACGCCCGCTGCGCTCGTCGACTATTGCAGCAGCCTGTTCATGGGGACGCGCATGTCGCCGGAGATGCGCGCCGAAATCATCGCTGCCGTCCGCGTCTCGCCGGCGGGCGCCAGGCGCGAACGCGCGCGTACCGCGATCTTCCTGACGCTGGTCGCCGCGCAGTCCCAGGTTGACTAGGTAGGCAAAGGAGCCGGCTGTGGGAAACACTGTGAAAAAGAATCGCCGCACCTTCCTCAAGCATTGCTGCGCCCTCGGCGCGGCCGGCATGGCGTCGCGACTCGGCCCGCTCGGCATGGTCTCCGCCTACGCCCAGGCCGCCGCGGACTACAAGGCGCTGGTGTGCATCTTCATGTTCGGCGGCAACGACTCGAACAACATGATCGTGCCGATCGATTCACGCTACGCCGCGTACCAGACGATGCGTGGCCCTGTCGCGCTCGCGGGCAGCGCGTTGTTGCCGGCGGCCGGCAGCGGTTATGGGTTCCACCCCGCCATGACCAGCGTGCAGCGACTCTTCAACGAGGGCCGCGGCGCGGCCGTCCTCAACGTCGGGACGCTCGTGCGACCGACCACACGAGACGTGCTCGATCTCGTGACGCTGCCGCGCAACCTCTATTCGCATTCCGACCAGGTGCAGCAGTGGCAGACGTCGGATCCGAACGGCGGCGGCAGCGGCTGGGGCGGGCGGCTCAGCGATCACGCGCTGCAGCACAATACCGGTGTGCTTCCGCCGGGCATCACCGTCAACAGCGGCAACGCGCTGTTCCTGTCGGGCTTCAGCACCTCGGGCCTGAGTTTCTCGAGCGCGGGCTCGTTCGGGCTCGAGTCCTTCGGCGACGCCACCGCGATGACCGCGCGGCTCGGCGCGTTGCAGAAGCTGTTGACGTTCGACAGCGGCCTGCGGCTGGTCAGCGCCGCCAACGGCGTACTCGGTACATCGATCAAGTCGGCAAAGGAAATCGAAGGCGCATTGACGGCCGCGCCGGCGCTGCCCGTTGCGTTTCCAGTGTCCGACCTCGGCCAGCAGCTCGCGCAGGTCGCGCAGATCATCGCCGTGCGCGACGGGCTCGGCATGAACCGGCAGATCTTCTTCGCCGGCGTGGGCGGCTTCGACCATCACGCAAACCTGCTTGGCCGGCACGCGCAGCTGATGACGACGGTAGATGCCGCGATTGGCGCCTTCGTCGCCACCATGGAAGCGCGCGGCACGATGAGCAACGTCACGCTGTTCACCGAGAGCGAGTTCAACCGCACCGGCAACTCCAATGCGAACGGCGGCACCGATCACGCGTGGGGCGGCCATCACCTGGTGTTTGGCGGCGCGGTGAATGGCGGCACCTACGGCACGTTCCCGACCCACGAGCTGCGCGGCCCCGACGATGCGAGCGACCGTGGCAAGTGGATTCCGACGACGTCGCTCGACCAGTACGCGGCGACGCTCGGCGGATGGTTCGGCGTGTCGGATGCCGACCTGTTGACCGTGTTCCCGAACCTCGCGAACTTCACACCGCAGCGGATCGGATTCGTGTAACGAACCGTTATCTGTCTTCCGGATTAATCGCCTTGAACGTGAACGCCGCAGCGGCGCCGGCGGCGAGGTTCGCGACGAGGAAGATCCAGATGTTCGCCACCGCCGACAGTCCCATGATCGTGATGCCGACGGCGACGGCGGGGTTGAAGGCGCCGCCCGAGATACCACCGACCGCGTAGGCGCCCGTCAGGACCGTGAAACCGATCGCGAGGCCATAGGTCGGGTTGCCGCTGGTGCCTTTGGCGGTAGCCACGTTCAGCACCACATAGCAGAGCGCGAAGGTGTAGAGAAATTCGGCCACGAGTGCGCGCGTCACGTCCGGCGTCATCGCTTCAACGGCAGGATTGCCCTTCATGAACAGCACGACCGCTGCGGCGACGGAGGCGCCGAGGATCTGTGCGATCCAGTAGGGAATGACGTCGGCGAACGGGCAGCGGCCGCGCAGGAACACCGCGAGCGTCACCGCGGGGTTGTAGTGAGCGCCGGAGATGTAACCGCCGGCGAAGATCATCACCATCAACGAGGCGCCGATGGCCAGCGGTGCAAGATCGCCGGCGCCGGGGGCGATGACCGTAAAGCCGATGGTCGCCACCAGGAAGAACGTGCCGATGAATTCCGTGAGGAGTTTGCCCATGGCCGGGCGTCAAGCATCGCGCGTGCCAGTCAGGGCTTGGGTTTTCCGGTCATTGGCACGAACCGCACCGGGAGCGTGCGGAGGATCTCCATACCTTCGGAGGTGCGCCTAAGGATTCGCAATTCCTGCACGCCCGTGCCGACCGGGATGGCCATCAAGCCGCCAACCCGCAACTGCGCAATGAGCGCCGGCGGTACTTCGTCTGGAGCCGCCGTCACCATGACGCGGTCGAACGGCGCCTCCTCCGGCCATCCGAGATACCCGTTGCCGGTGCGCACGTGAACGTTGGCGTACCCGAGGCGTTTCAACGTCGCGCTGGCGAGGTCGGCGAGCGGCTCGATGATTTCGATGGTGTAGACCTCCTTGGCCAGCTCGCCAAGGATCGCCGCCTGGTAACCGGAGCCCGTGCCGATCTCGAGGACGCGGTGCGCGGCGTCGAGCTCGAGCGCCTCGCTCATGTAGGCCACGATGTACGGCTGCGAGATCGTCTGGCCATGGCCGATCGGCAGTGGGGAATCGTTGTAGGCGCTGCCGCGCCAGGTTTCCGGCACGAACTCATGACGCGGCACCTTACGCATCGCCGCGAGGACCCGCGGGTCCCTGATGTCGCGTCCGGCCAGCTGTTGGTCGACCATGGTCGTGCGCGCTGCTTCGACACCCTGGCTTGCCTGCGGTCGCTGGTGCGACCGCGCCTCGCAGGCCACCGCTGCGATTGCGGCGGCCAGCCACGTCGTGATGGCGCGCGGCCGCACGGTCACACCCCGATGCTGGTGGGCGGGGAAGTCACAACGCCCCCTCAGCGTTCCGTCACCGTCATCGCCTCGGTGATCTCGAGCGTCGGCCAGCCTTGCTTGCCTGCATCGGACGGTGTCGCGATGATGGTGAAGCCGGTGCTGCGAATCTTCGCCGTATACCTGTAGCCGCGCTGCTCGGTGCCGCCGGGCAGCAGGTTCTCGGCGGCGAGCTCTTCGAGGGTGGCGTACTTGCCGTTGCTCGCCTGGTACTGCCGTTCGGTCTGGGCGATCGTCAGCAGCCGCTGACGGATCGCGGCCACGTCGATCTGTTCCTGCGGCGAGCCGCCTTCGCTGACCTCGGCGGCCGAGCGTTGGTACACGAAGAAGCCGGCGCACAATACGATGATGACGCTCATCAGGCCGAAGGCACGCATTACATCACTCCCAACTCGTTGAGACCTTTCCATCGATCGGCATCGACGTGAATGCCGAACTGGTCGAGCAACCGCGCCGCCGTGAAGTTGACGATCTCGTCGATGCTGGACGGCCGCGAGTAGAAGGCCGGCACGGGCGGGGCGATCACCACGCCCATCCGCGATAGCTTCAACATGTTCTCCAGGTGAATCTCGCTGAGTGGCGCCTCGCGCACCGCGAGCACCAGCCGGCGGCGTTCCTTCAGCACGACATCGGCCGCGCGATGTACCAGGTGATCGCCGAGGCCGTGCGCGATCGCGGCCAGCGTGCGCACGCTGCACGGCGCGATCACCATGCCCATCGTGACGAAGGAGCCGCTCGAGATCGCCGCGCCCTGATCGGTCAGCGGATGCGACACGGCGGCGAGCGATTGCACCTGCTCGGGCGTGTAGGGGGTCTCGTGCACGAGGGTCCGCGCGCCCCAGCGGCTCATCACGAGGTGCGTCTCGATGCCGGTGCCCCTCAGCATCTCGAGCACGCGCACGCCGTAGATCGATCCGCTGGCACCGGTGATGCCGACGATCAGCCGCCGGGGTTCAGAGGACATTTCAATCATCTTCACGCTGTCGGCACTATATCTTCCGGTTGCGTCACCCTTCTACCTGCTTCGGCCTCATCATTTTGGCCATGGTCCCCGCCGGAGGCGGGGCAAGAAAAACTGTGATTGACGATTCGCGCGCGTTGAGCAAGATTGTAGCGCCATGAATTCCGCCACCATCTCATCTCCGACGACCCTGCTCGGCCTCATGGAGAAGGTTCCGGCCGGAAACACCGCGATCGTGGTGCCCGAGCAGAACCTGCGCATCAGCTACGGCGCGCTCCGCGACAATGTGACCGCGCTCGCCGAAGCCCTCGCGGCCGCCGGCATCGGGCGCGGCGATCGCATCGGCATGGCGATGCCCAACGGCCTGCCCTGCATCGTGTCGTTCCTTGCCTCCGCGATGGCGGGTACCTCGGCGCCGCTCAATCCGGGCTACAAGGACGACGAGTTCCAGTTCTACCTGGACGATACCAATGCGAAGGTCCTGCTCCTGCCGCCCGACGGGCTGGACGAGGCGCGCGCTGCCGCGACGGCGAAAGGCGCGCGCATCCTGACGGTGGCGATGGACGCCAACGGCGTCGTGAGCCTCGTCGGCGCCACCGCACGCAGGCCGATTGCGCCGCCGGACCTCGATGACGTCGCGCTGATTCTGCACACCAGCGGAAGCACCGGACGGCCCAAGCGCGTTCCGCTCAAGCACAAGAACCTGTCGATCTCGGCTCAGAACGTGGCGCGCAGCTATGCGCTCACGGAACAGGACGTGTCGTTGTGCGTGATGCCGCTCTTCCACGTGCACGGGCTGGTGGCCTCGACGCTCGCCACGCTCACCACCGGCGGCACGGTGGTGGTGCCAACCAAGTTCAACCCGATGAACTTCTGGCAAACCGCGGAAGCACAGGGCGCGACGTGGTATTCAGCGGTGCCGACCATTCACCAGTTGCTCCTCGCACGGGTGAAGGCTGGCGCGCCGCCACCGGCGGGCGCCGCCAAGCTGCGCTTCATCCGTTCCTGCAGCGCGTCGCTGCCGCCGCAGGTGCTGCACGATCTCGAGGCGGCCTTTGGCGCGCCCGTCCTCGAGGCGTACGGCATGACCGAAGCCGCGCACCAGATGTCGTCGAACCCGCTGCCACAGAAGGGCCCACACTTGCCCGGATCGGTCGGCCCAGGCACCGATGTGGAGATCACGATCGCCGATGAGAAGGGCAACCATCTGCGTCCCGGCGAGCGCGGCGAGGTCTGCATCAAGGGCCCGAACGTAATCACCGGCTACGAAAACAATCCTGAAGCCAATGCGACCTCGTTCTTCGACGGGTGGTTCCGCACCGGCGATCAAGGCGTCCTCGACGAGAACGGGTACCTGACGCTGGTCGGACGCCTGAAGGAACTGATCAATCGCGGCGGCGAGAAGATCTCCCCGCGCGAGATCGACGAAGTGCTGATGGCGCACCCGGCGGTCGCCGAGGCCGTGTGTTTCGGCGTGCCGCACAAGATGTGGGGCGAAGAGGTCGAGGCCGCGGTGACGGTGAAGGAGACGGTGAGCGAGGCCGACCTCCTCGCCTACTGCAAGGAGCGGCTGTCGGACTTCAAGCGCCCGAAGCAGATTCACATCACCGATGCGATTCCACGCACCGCGACGGGCAAGATTCAACGGCGCGTGGTTGCGCAGGCGTTCGCTCCCAAAGCGTAGATGCGCATCGTGATCGCGGGCGCCGGCGCCATTGGGGGCTACATCGGCGCGCGACTGGCGAAGGCCGGCGCCGACGTGATCCTGTTTGCGCGCGGCCCGCATCTGCGTGCGATGCAGGAGCGCGGGATCCGCGTGCTGAGCGCCGACGAGGGTGATTTCGAAGTCGCACCACAGGTCACCGGCGATCTGACGAGCATCGGCAAGGCCGATGTCGTGTTTCTGGGCGTCAAGGCCCACGCCCTCACGGCGCTGGCGCCCTCGCTGCCGCCGCTCTTCGGTCCCGATACGATCGTCGTCAGCACGCAGAACGGCATCCCGTGGTGGTACTTCCAGGGCATCGGCGGCGAACTCGAGGGGGTGCGGCTCGAGCACGTCGACCCGGGCGGCGCGATCGCGGCGGCGATCGAGGCGCGGCGCGTGATCGGATCGCTCGCCTATTTTGCGACCGACATCGTCGAGCCTGGCGTGATTCGCCACACCGAGGGCAACCGCCTCAGCTTCGGCGAGCCCGACGGATCGAAGTCGGCGCGCGCGAAGACGATCGCCGAAGCCCTCATAGCCGCGGGGTTCCGGTGTCCGGTGACCACACGGTTCCGCCATGAGATCTGGGTCAAGCTGCTCGGCAACGTCGCGTTCAATCCGATCAGTGCGCTGACGCGCGGGACGCTCGAAGAGCTGGTCCGTCATCCTGATACCTGCCGGCTCGTGCGCGAGCTGATGGTCGAAACCGAAGCCGTGGCCGGCACGCTCGGCATCGAGCTGCCGATTTCCATCGATCAGCGAATCGCCGGCGCCGAGAAAGTCGGCGCCCACAAGACGTCGATGCTGCAGGACCTCGAGGCCGGCCGGCCGATGGAGCTCGGAGCGGTAGTGGGCGCGGTGCTCGAGCTCGGCGATCGCCTTGGCGTGCCGATGCCGTCGACGCGCGCCGTGTATGCCTGTACGAAGTTGCTGGACGACAAGCTACAAAGGAGTTCCGCGTGATGGTGAACAACCGGTGGTTCCAGCTCGTCGCGTCCCTGATCGCGATGATCATGATCGCAAACCTGCAGTACGCGTGGACGCTGTTCGTGCAGCCGATGGGCGCCGAGACCGGCTGGCGGCTGTCGGACATCCAGTTCGCGTTCACGTTGTTCATCCTGTTCCAGACCTGGGTGCAGCCGCTCGACGGCTGGCTGATCGATCGTCTCGGGCCGCGCGGGTTCATCAGCGTGGCGGGACTGCTGTGCGGCCTTGGCTGGGCGGGGATGGGATACGCAACCACGCTGCCGCAGCTCTATGGTCTGTACTGCCTGGCCGGCACAGGTGCCGCCTTCGTCTACAGCGGCTCGATCGGCTCGGCGCTGAAGTGGTTCAAGGATCGCCGTGGTTTGGCATCGGGCATCATGGCGGCCGGCTTCGGGGGCGGCACGGCGCTGTTCATCCCGCTGATCTCGTCGATCATCGCCGACCGCGGCTACCGCTCGGCCTTCATCGCCACGGGTGTGCTGCAGGGCCTGGTGATCCTGATCGTCGCGCAGTTCCTGCGCCATCCGCCCGCCGAACCGGCCTCGGCGCCCAAGGCGGCCACCGGCGGATCGCAGGTCGGCAAGCGGCACTTCACGACGCTCGAAGTGCTCCGCACGCCGCAGTTCTACATGATGTATGTCGCCTTCGTGCTGATGGCGACCGGTGGACTGCTGGTGACCGCGAACGCCGGGCCGATGTCGCGGTCCTGGGGCCTCGCGGCGTCGGCGCTGACGCTGGCGGCCACGCTCAGCCCGCTCGCCAACGGCGCCCGCCGCATCTTCTGGGGCTGGGTCTCGGATCGCATGGGTCGCGAGCAGACGATGATAGTCGCGTTCGTGCTGCAGGCGATGGCGTTGTTCCTGGTGGTGACCATGGGGTCGCAGTCGGCGGCGTGGTTCTCGATCACGCTCGTGCTGGTCTACTTCACGTGGGGTGAGATCTACTCGCTGTTCCCGGCGATGTCTGCAGACTACTTCGGCGCGCGGCACGCGACCTCGAACTACGCCGTGCTCTACACCGCGAAGGGCGTCGCCTCGATTCTTGGTGGCTGGGTAGCGGCGCGGCTCTTCGAGCAATCCGGCAGCTGGTCCACTGGCTTCTATGGCAGCGCGGTGATGGCGCTCGTGGCTGCGTTCCTTGCGTTCATGTTGCACGCGTCGCGTCAGCGGGCGACGGCGGCGCAGGCGGCACTCGCGCCTGCCTCCAGGTAGCGCGATGGCCGATGCTCACGCGCTGGCCCACGAAATCGCGGACGCGTACGCACACCGCCGTGAGATCGCCGTTCCTCCCTCGGCTCGCGATGGTGGTCTCGATCTCGCGACGGCCTATGCCGTCGAAGCCCAACTCGTGCGCTTGCGAAGCGCGGCCGGTCAACGCACCCTGGGCCGCAAGGTCGGTTTCGCCAACAAGGCGATGTGGCGCGCGCTCAAGCTCGACACGCTCGTGTGGGCGCACATCTACGACGACACCGTTCGATACGCGAAGCACGATCGCGCCGAACTTCCGCTCGGACGGATGTATTCACCCAAGATTGAGCCCGAGATCGTGTTCCGCTTGAATGGGCCGCTCGAGGAGGGCGTGACCGATGCGATCGCCGTGCTCGAGCGCGTCGAATGGCTGGCGCTGGGATTCGAGATCATCGACTGCGTGTTTCCCGGCTGGACGTTCACGCCGGCGGATTTCGTGGCGTCCTACGGCCTGCACGCAGGGCTCGTCGTCGGCACGCCGCTGCTCATCTCCGGTGCCAACCGGGCCGCGCTGGCCGAGCACCTGCCGGCGTTCACGGTCACGCTCTCGAAGAACGGCGTCGTTGCCGCCGAGGGATCCGGCAAGAATTCGCTTCGTAGCCCGGCGCTGTCGCTCGGAGAGCTGGCGTCGGCAATCGCGCGGCAGCCCGGTGTTCAGCCGCTGGCCGCAGGCGAGTTGATCAGCTCCGGAACGCTCACCGAGTCGCAGCCGATCGCAGTCGGGGAAACCTGGACGGCCGAGATCGAAGGGTTGGATGTGCCCGCGTTGACTGTTCGAACGGTCGACTAGGATTCAACGCCGTCGTGGCACGAACCGGCCGGTCTCGCTGCGGTACCTGCGATAGCGTTCGCCAAATCGTTCCAACAGCTTCGCTTCCTCGGTACGCGAGCGGATCGCGAGGAGGGCGAACATGACGCCGCCCGCCACGATCACGAACCAGTTGGCCATCATCAGCGTCATCGACACCACGAACAGGGCCATGCAGTCGTAGAACGGGTGGCGGACCCACCGATACGGTCCGCGCGTCACGAGCGTGTGCGCCGCGCGCGTCACAACCGTGTCGGTCAGATTCGGTCCGAGGCTGCGCAACGTCCACGTCAGGAGCAGCGCGGTGATCATGGTCAGCGCGACGCCGGTCCAGCGCGTGCCTGGCGGAAGCGGGATCGACGACCATGCCATCCACCCGGGATCGATCATGAACGCGATCACTCCCGCCCACAGGGCCAGGCCGCCGAGGCGCAGGACGATCATCATGCCCAAGCCTTCCTGGGTGCGATCGAGCTTCTCACGGGTGGCCTGAGATCTGATCCGAAACGGCAGCGCGATCAGGATGACCAGCACAAAGCCGGCGATGACGTACGGCCGGAAGACGGCGTCGAGGTTCATGGCCGTTCACAGGCGAAGCAGGTTCGGCCTCGCCCGGCGATACCCCTGCTCCTCGGCCCACAGATCCAGCGCCACGCTGGCGAGATCATCGGCGATGGGGCAGGCGCCTCCGTCGCGGGTGAGATCGATGGTCTTCACATAGATCTTGCAGCTGTCGCACGCGTCGATCCGCGCCGGTTCGGTGGCATCGGCGCGAAACACCGGCAGCATCTCGACGCGCGCCTCGCCGCACGAGGTGCATCCCAGCCGCGGCGCCGGCGATTCCGACAGGCACACGCCGCACACGCCGGAGCGACGTGCGCCGTGCGCGGCTTCGCGCAAGAGCGACACGACCGGCGCCTTGCAATACGGGCAGGGATCGGGAGGGAATGCCTGCAGCAGCGCCTCGACGACAAACGCTTCAGCGCTTGCGACGTCCGGATTGACCGGGATCGCCGTGATCCGGTTTGCGACCTGCGCGATTGGCGTCGGTGCGTTCGCTGACAGCCAGGCGAGATAATCGGCCAGCGCCGCATCAGCGGTGCGATACTGCGCCGCTAATGATTGCTGCATGGCGGTCAACCGCGCCAGGAATTCGAGCGCGTCACGCGCCTCGGGACGCGCCGCGGCGAGCTCGCGCGCGCGGGCGTGCCGCACCGCCCACCGGGAGTCAGCGTCGGGCGGCCGCACGGTCATCGGTGGAGCCGCCGATCACGATCGCCTGCCCGTTCGGCACCACGACCACCCCCATGTAGACATGGACGATGAAGGCGCCAATCGTGACGAGGGCAGTGATGGCGTGCACGAGGATGGCGACCTCGCGCACGATGGCCGCCGGCGCCGGGATCGATTGCGGAAACCACAGCACCAGCCCCGACAGGAGCAGGACGAACGCGCTCGTCGTCATCACCCAGAACTGCAGCTTCTGGCCGTAGTTGAAGCGGCCGCTCTTGGGCACGCG
>JALDXK010000170.1:0-10651 GCA_032155105.1 Acidobacteriota bacterium | reverse complement strand
GAGGCCCGCGACCAGGTGCAGGTCCGCTTTTCCTATCGCGACAACCGCGGCGCCGTGACCGCGCGCACCGTGGAACCGATGCGCCTCGTGCACACCGGCCGCCGCTGGTACCTGGCAGCATGGGATCTCGACCGCGGCGACTGGCGCACCTTCCGCGTCGATCGCGTGCAACCGCAACCACGTCTCACGGCAGGTGCGCGCTTCGTGCCGCGCCAGCCACCCGAGGACTTTGCCACGCTGGTGGCCAAGTCGATCTCGGCCATGCCCTATCGCCATCGAGTCCGCATGCGGGTGATGGGCTCACTGGCCGACGTCCGCGCGAAGATTCCGGAGTGGATCGGCGTGCTCGAGCCGCTCGACGCCGGGTCCTGCGTGCTCACGTTCGGGGGCGATAACCATGACGCCGTGGCCGCACTGATCGTGCATGCCGGCGTCGAGTTCACGCTGCTCGAACCGCAGGAGCTGGCACAGCCGATTCGCGACGTCGCCGCACGGTTACTGCGCGGGCTTCCGTGAGTGTTGACATGTGTCACGGCCGGCGACGGGCACAATGGCGCGCATGTCGAACGACACGCTGCGGCCCATCCTCAAGAGCCACTATCACGCGTCCCTGGCGATGCCGCGCGACGCCATCGCGCAGTGCCCGGCCGATCTCTGCACGCGCGCCTACAACTTCGCGACACCGGCATTGCCGCTCGCGCCGGGCTTGCCCGTCACCGCTGACTTCATGTACGCCACCGCGAGCCGCACCATGTTCTGGTGACCATCCCAGTAGTCGCCGTATTCGGCGTCGAACCGCACGAGTGTCATGTGGGGATCGTCGGGACCGTCCGGAAACCACGTTCGCTACACCGGCCTGGAGCTTGGTCGTGTCCTCCACCACCTCGGCATGGCCGTGTAACTGCAGGTACGCACCGCGCTTGTCGTCCTGGAACAGCAGCGTGGTCGTGCAGCCTCGATCGATCGCGGCTACTTTACGGCTGCGACGATCGGTGATGAACCACAGCGGCCCGTCGAACGCGTCGTGATCACCGACGACACCGATCGGCCGGGCCGTGACGTCGTTGCCGGTCAGTTCCTCTTTTTTGTCGATGGCCATGAGGGATTCTCCTGCATTTAACATTCCAGCGGCATGCGACATCACGTAATCCGAGCGCGTGGACACCACCACGCGCAGGAGGCATGGATGGCCGAGGTTGAGAGACTCCACGACGCACTGGTCGACGAACTGAAGGACCTGTTGAACGCCGAAAAGCAGTTGGCCAAGGCGCTGCCGAAAATGGCGCAGCACGCACCAACGCGAAACTTCGGCAGGCGCTCAGGACGCACCTGCGAGAAACCAACGCGCAGGTGCGCCACCTCGAACGAGCCTTGCGCGCACTCGACGAGAAGCTCGAAGGCAAGCTCTGCGATGGCATGCAGGGCATCATCAAGGAAGGCAACGCGATGATCGAAGAAACCGCGGCGGGCGCGGTGCTCGATGCCTGCATCAGTGCCGGCGCGCAGCGTGCCGAGCACTACGAGATCGGCGCCTGCATCGCGTGGGCACGGGCGATGGGCCACCGCGACGTCGTGCGGCTGCTGACGCAGACACTCAAGGAAGAAAAGGCCGCGGACAAGAAGCTCTCCGCCATCGCCGAGTCCGGCGTCAACGAGGCCGCCGACTGGGGTATGGATGACGAGGAGGCCAACGCGGGCTGATCAGCCGCACACTCGCTGAACCGGACGGTGGGCGGCGCTCAGTCTTTCAACGTTCAGTCTTTTAGAGCGGTGGCCGAGTCGAGCGACGCCGCCGCCCGCGCCGGCCACGCAATGGCCACGAGGCCGCACAGCGCGAACGCGATCGTCGTCACGGCCGGCTCCGCCGGTTGCACGCCGAACAACTGCGCGCGCAGCACACGGCCAAGCGCCAGTGCGCCGGCGAGGCCAAGCACGAGCCCGACCGCGAGCACGATCGCGCCCTGCCCGATGAACATCCGCGTGATGCACCGGCGATCCGCGCCGATCGCGAGCCGCACGGCAATCTCACGCTCGCGCTGCTTCACGGTGTAGGCGACCGCGGCATAGATACCGACCAGCGCCAATGTGGCCGCGAACACGGCGAAGACCACCAGCAGGTAGGCCAGGAACCGCGCCCCGGCGCGCTGCAGATCGAGAATCTCCGCCAGGGGCCGCGAGGCGCCGAACGCAACCTCGCCGTCGATCGAATCGAGCAGCCGCTTCAGGTCCCGCTCGGCGGAGGCGCGGTCCGGCGCGCGGACGTACACGAAGGCACCCGGGAACGGGGACTGCAGGATCGGCACGTACGCATCCGCGAGTTCATTGTCGGTGTGCGCGTGCCGGATGTCGCCGACGACCCCGACGACCGTGCGGTCGACGGCACGCGCGGTCGGCGCGCTGTTCTGCGCCGGCGCGATGCGGAGCTGCCGTCCCAACGCACCTTCGGCTCCCCACAATCGATTCGCCAGCGTCCGGCTCACGAGCACGACCGGCGGCGACCCGATCCGGTCCGCCGCGGTAAAGACGCGTCCCTCGTGCAACGGGATGCGCAACGCAGTGAAGTAGTCAGGACTGACGCCGGCGATGCCGCTGCGGAGCGGAAGCGTGCCCGACTCGGTGACGCCAACGTCGCGGGTCGCCGGCTGCTGCAGCGGCCATGAGTTCGTGAAACCGATCGCCTGCGCGCCGGCAATCTCGCCACTGCGCGACAGCACGCGTTGATAAAAGCCGCTCCAAGCAGCCGGGTCCGGGTACGCGCGCTGGCGCAGGCTGAAACGCCCGACGACCACCTGGTCGGCATCGAGACCCATGTCGACGCGTAACATGCCCACCGCGGATTGAATCGTCAGGCCAGCGCCGACGAGCAACGTCAAGCAGGCGGCGACTTCAATCGCGATCATCAGCGTGCGAGCATGGCGTTGTGCGGGGCCGTCGGTCGCACCCTTTTGCCCTCCGGCTGTCGCCACCGACACCGGAGTCCGCCGCGTTACCCAGATCGGCACGATCGCGGCGATGACAATCGTCAACATGCCGGTGCCGATGGTCAGCAACAACGTCTGTGGATCGATGCTGATCGCGCTGATGCCGCCTGGCGCGGGACGTCCGAGATAGTGATCCAGCATCGGCGCAATCGCCGCGATCGTCGCCCACGCGAGGCCGAGCCCGGAGGCGGTCGCCACCACCCCAATCAGCAGCGGTTCCGCCGCGCACACGCGCGTGACCTGGCCCGCGGTGGCGCCGAGCGCCTGCCGCACCGCCATTTCACGGCGGCGGCGAGTTGCACGAAGCGTCAACAACACGCCGACATTGGCGCACGCGATCAGCAGCACCAGGCCGGTCGCGGTGGCCACGGCCAGCAGCAGCGGTCGAATCTGCTCGACGTAGCGGCCGTGCGTGGACCGCAAGGCGACGCGCCAGTCATCACCCGGCACTTTGACGCCGGCGCGCACGAAGGCGGTGATCCGTTCCGCGGCAACGGCCAGCGTGACGCCGTCACGCACGCGCACGATGTAGGGATACGTCGGCACGCGCAGCGGCGCGAGGATCTCGGTGAACGGATTGACGTGCCAGTGATTCGCCGGCAGGACGCCGACCACCGTGAACATTTCCACTTCATCGGGCCGATCGCTGACGAACGCCTCGAAGGTGCGGCCGACGATCGTCGGGTCGGCCTGGAACCGGTTCCGCCACAGCCGATCGCTGATCACCGCCACCATCGGCCGTCCCGGCTCGAAATCCGCCGGCTCGAATCCTCTGCCCAATGCGGCGCGAACGGCAAAACCCTCCGCGTAGCCGGGCGTCGCCCAGCTGCCCTGCACGAGCTCGGCCGGGCCGGAGCCGCGCAGCGTGAAGTTGTCCAGGTCCCACGCGATTTGCAGATCGAGCACATCGTCGAGCGCGCGCCAGTCGAGTGCGTCCATGCCGGCCGGGAACGGGGCCGTCGGGAAACCGTACTGCACGTCGAACAGCCGGTGACTCTCGGGATACGGCAGACCTCGCACCAGGTACGCGTTGACGAGGACCGCAACGGTCACGCACAGTGCCAGGCTGGCCCCGAGCGTGCCGATCGACACGATCGTGAAGCCGCGATCGCGAGCCAGCGCGCGCACCGCCTGGCGCAGATCCAGAAGGAAGGCGTTCCGCATGTTCATCCTCGTCTCGTTGCACAGTGACACCGCGGAGCCGAGCAGCCGCCGCGCATGGCGCCAGCCCGCTCGCGACGCCGACACACCGCGCGCGCGATCGCGCGCATGCATGTCCTCGAGGTCCTGGCGTATGAACTGTGCGTCCCGGCCACGGACCAGCAGAACGGCGAGCCACCGCAAGACGCGCATCATCGTCCCCGGGCCAGGTCGCTCAACTTCGGCAAGAGTCCCGCCGCCAGCGCCTGGATGCTGTCGTAGGCGTCCTGCAGCGCCTTGGCACCTGCGGGCCGCAGCGTGTAGTGTTTGCGCGGTCGTCCGACGCGCGCCGATTCCGGGGTGAGCACGATCGAGCGGACCAGGCCGCGCTCTTCGAGACGGCCCAGCGTGGTGTAGATCGCGCCGGGCGACACGTCACGACCCGTACGCCGTTCGATTTCATCGTGAATCGCCACGCCTGACGCATCCACGTCAAGACGCAGCACCGCAAACAGCACCAGTTGTTCGAACTCCCCGAGCGTGCTCATATCTGGCGGCGCATTTCACCACATAATGGTTAAATTGTCCATCGGGCGCCGACGCCTGGCCCCAACTTAGCGAATCGCTAAGAATCGAAGCCTGACCCCAACTTAGCGAATCGCCAGAAGTCGAAGCCAGGCAGCTGCTTGTGCGCGCACGACGGCAATCACTCGATCGAGGGCCGTCTCGGCCGCCGCGGGCGGGCGGTCGGTCACCGTATACAGGTTGCCGTCGCGCAGGTAGAGCCGCTCGATTTCACTCCTGTTGAACGGCCGCGCCCCGCGCCGGCCGAACACGGCGAGCTGGTTGCCGCTCTCGTCCACCGCGCGATCGCGATCGATGCCCTCCGACACGGTCAACGCGGCGCCCTTCACCGGATACGACGCAATCAATGCGGGTGTCGGCCGCGGGCTGAAGCCGTAATGGTTCGGGTTCTCCTCGGGTGAGAACAGCTGCACCACGCGCAAGCCGTTGCGGCCATCGGCGAGATACGCAAACAAGCTGGCGTTGGTCATGCCGACCTTGACGTCGTTGGTGTCGCTGATGGCGCCATTGCCGTTGAACAACTGCTCGATCGCCGGCCGCTCGGGCGTGCCGATATTGACGATGCCTAGGCCATCAGTGCCGGCCGCGACATAGGCATAGGTGCGCGCGAGATACAGGTTGCGCGCGTCTTTGAACGGCACGACGACCCCCGCAATCGGCCGCGGCCGATCGAGCGCCGTCACGTCGAGCACCTTGAGGCCGTCGCGATCGACGACAAAAGCATAGCGGAACTGCACCTGGACGCCGCGTGGATCGACAAGGGCCGGCGCGCCGACTTCCGCGGTCACCCTCGGCTTGAGCGGATCGTCGAGGCTGACCACCACCAGGGCCCGATCCGTGAGCATGTAGGCGTAGGTGCCGACAATCGTGATGCGCCGCGCGCCAGTCAGCACGCCGCCGGGATTGAACGTGGCGGCCCGATCGAGAAAGTTGTTCGCGGGATTCCCGTCGAGCAGCGTGCCCACGCCTGCGACATTGCGGCTCATCGGATCGCGATTGCCGATCACCACCAGCCCCTCATCCCGATCGGCAACGTAGAGGAACCCGTAGATCGGGTGAATCGGTCCCTCTTCGTTCTCGGGCCGTCGTGTGCGCAACGGATCGATGCCGACGGTCGCCGGCGTCGCGACGGCGGCGGCGTACTTCGTCTTCACGAACAGCCGCTGCCCCAGCGGCGACACCGGCGCGGTGACAATGCGTTCGCTGACATCCTTGTTGTCGATGGCGGCAATGTCGTAGGCGCGGAAGCCGCCTTCCCCGAGCGCCGCATACAGGTATTCGCCGCGCTGCTGCACGTCGAGCACGTTCTCGCCGGGGTGGTGATGCGCGTGCGCGAGCTGCAGGCCGGCAGCGACGTGGGCCTTGAACCGCTGTGGATACGCGAGCTGATGCAGGTTGCTGCCGATGATCGCCGGCGGCTCGTCGCGCTCGGCGACGGCGATGCCATCGAAGCCGTCGCGGCCCGCGGCCACCCACACGTTGTGGCCCATGAAATTCATGAAGTTGGTGCCCTGCAGCACCAGGTTGGCCATCCACGCGTTGTTGTCGCCCGACGCCGACACATGACAGTCGGTGCAGCGCTTCGTCTCGGTGGCGCGCACGGTGTGCGGCACGAAGGTGCTGAACGCCTGGCCGCTGAAGCCTTCAGCGGAAATGGTCTGCTGCATGTAATACGACCACGAACGCGACTGGTTCTGCGAGCTGACGAGAATCGCACACGCCGAGCGCACCGGCGCAATGCGGTTGCCGGTCACCGTGCCGTCGCGGCCGAGGAAGAACGAATCGTCGCGCAGCACCTGGAAGTTGTAGCTGGTCCAGTTGCGCGTCTCGAGGCCCTCGTTGTGCAGCATCGGCGCCTTGCGGTTGGCGCTCATCGAGAGGTGACAGCCCATGCACGTCGGCGTCCACGAGGTGTGGCACGCGTAGCAGGTCATCCGATCGTTGCCGTGCGCCAGCGCTCCCGCGGCCGCCGTGCCGCTCCCCCACGTCGTGCCGTCTTTCTGGATCGTCTTGGCGAGGCGCGCCTGCTCGCTGTAGTGCGGTGTTCCCGGCGTCACCACGTCTACGGTCTGCTTGATCTCCCACTGCAGCTTGGGATCCATCATCGAGCGCTGGTACAGGCGATCGCCCTCCCAGTAGAAGCGCCGCTCGCGGAACGGGGTGCGCAGCGCCGACAGCGCCGTGCCGTTCGTGGGTGACGCCGGACCGGAGGTGACCAGCGTCGGCCGGCGATCGACGGCGCCATGACAATCCACGCAATCGATCTCGATCGCGTTGCGGGTCTCGCCGTACAGCTTGCCGTTGCCGTGATTGTCCTGCCCGAAATGACAGTCGATGCACTGCATGCCCTTCTCGAGGTGGATGTCCTTGAGGTGCACGGCCTTGGCGAACTTCTCGGGATCGTTGTGCGGCACGCGAGTCCCCGTGCGATCGAGGAGGTTGCCCTCGCGATCGCGCTTGAAGACGGCGCGATATACCCAGCCGTGGCCGTGGAAGTCGGCGAACTGCGTGTGCTGTAGTTGCTGATTGAATTCCGGCGTGCCGGTCCTGGCGAGGAAGTCGACGTCGCCCCACAGGCCGCGCTGCGCGGCGCCTTCTGGATTACGTTCGCGAACTCGCGCGCGCTCGGCCTCGCTCGGCTCTTTCGCATCGGCGGCATACATCGCCTTGCCGTCGGTCTCGTTCTCCCACCACGTGTAGCCGTAGAACGTGGTCATCATGTTCGTGCCGGGATGCATGTGGCACGTCATGCACTGGCTCGAGGGGATTGATCTCGTGAACGTATGTTTGATCGGATGACCCGGCTCGAGCCGCTTGGGATCGATCGTCGGATCGACGGTCGCGGTGCGTCCGGCGTTGCCGAACGGCGCATACTGCGCGGAGTGCGCCGGCGATCGATCGTTGGCGTAGACGACATGGCAGGCGGTGCAGCCGCTGCCGCGATAGTCGCCGGGCTGATCGTTGGTGCCGGGGAACGACAACAGCGGATCGAGCAGCCGCGTTTTCTGCAGGCCGAGGAACACCGGGTCGGTCCTGAGCAGCGTGCCGAAGCCACGGTCGCTCAGCTTCGCATCCGGACGCCCCGGCTCCTCGGTGCGAGACGGGTTACCGATCTCCGATCGCTTGAAGCCGCCACGTTCGAACACGCGCAGCACGTTGCCGGGCTGCATGATCTCCCAGCGCGGCAGCGGATCGAGGAACGGCAGCACGCCTTTCGTGCGCGTCTCCTCTGGCGTCGGCGGCGGCCACGTCAGCAACCTTTGCGGCGTGCCGTCGGCGGCGTAGCTCTCACCGAACCGCGGGGTCTTGAACGGCACCGAGCCGTTGTTGTACAGCGCCGCGCCCCACAGCATCGCGCCGTGCGTCATCATGCTGGTGCGCACGTTCATCACCTCGGCGGCGTGACAACTGCCGCAGGTGCGATCGACCACGCGCAGGTCGCCGGGATTCACGAACTGGATGTACTCCGCCGACTCGCGCAGCCATTCGGCGTACAACCGTTCCGGCGTCCCGGTGCCTCGCCACACGTTTTTGAGCCTGGGTGTTGGATGCCCGAGCTCCTTCGTGGTCGCCGCCGGATTCCCGCCATGGCAATCCGCGCACCCCAGCGACACCGTTCCCGTCGGGTGCATCGTCGGTTCATCCGTCTTGGTATGGCAGGTGATGCAGCCTACGCTTTGCGCGTGCGCGGCGGCGGCGGCCTGATCGGCAGGCGCGTGGCTTCGCGGCGCCGACGGTGCGGCGATTTCCGTGGTGGCTTCGGCTTCCGGCTCCACGATCGACACGAACGCCACGATCGCGAAGAGCAGCGCGGCGCCGGCCAGACAACGATTGCCCACGTTCATCAAAACACCAGCCGTGTGTTCACGAACGACGACACCACGTGGTCGCGCGTGTAGATGTCCTGCAGCCCGCTACCGAAGGTCAGCGCGCCGACGCCAGCGACGAGGACGATGTTGTCGCTGAGGGGCGGGCGATACTGCACGCCAACACCGTACTCGATGCCGATGCCCGACCGCACCGGGTCCTGGAACAACAAGGCGCGCAGCGGCTCGGTACTGACGAACCGCAAGTAGCTCACGTTCGCAAAGCCGCGCAGCTTCGGCGTCAGCTCGACGTCCACGCCACCGCTCATGAGAAAGATGCCGGGGTTCACGAAATTCGCCTGCCCTTCGTCCTTATTCGTCCGCAGTGAGGGCAACAGGCTCGACGGCGAGACGAGGCCGGTGCCGGTCTGCGGCAGCCGAAGCCCCTGCCGGTTCCAGACGCTGAACGGTCCGCCGGCAAACACCGGGATGTCGACAATCGCATCAAAGCCGCGCGCATCTTCATCCGCAGGATCGCCATCGCCCGACGCGAAGAAGAATGCGCCCTTCAGGCGCAGCCAGTCCTTGTCGACCGACACCTCGGCCGCCGCCATTTGTGCGTTGATGTCTACGCGCTGCGCGGCGATCGGATTCACGGTCTCGTGTCCAAACACCTGGTAGAAAGCGTGCGACAGATTCACCCGGCCAATGTGCCCGTTGCCGGCCCAGCCGGCGTAGTACGCATCGACGGCGTTGGTGGCCACCAGGCCGATCGGCGACGGCCGCACGAGAAAGCCGTTGTGGTCGTAATGCTGCTCGCCGCGATCGCGGTTGGCGTGAAAGCTGAACGACGTCGTGTAACCAAGTGTGCCAAAGTCCTGGATGTAGACATTGGCGATGTAGACCTGCTGGTTGCGCCGCTGCCACTCGTTGAAGCCGCTGTTGGTGTCCTTCTCGAGCAGATCGAAAAACACGGCGTTGTATTCCAGGCGGCTGCTCTTCACCGTGCCGAACACGCGCACACCGGGCGCCTCGATCACGGAGACGAACCCGCGAAAGTCGCTGCTGAATTCCTGGATGCCGGCCCGCACCGAGATGAAGTCGTAGTTGGCGCTGAGGTCGGCGATTTTCACTTCGCCGAACGCCTCCTGCATGCCGAGGTGCGAGTCCAACCGGTTCGAGCCGCGCCGCACGTCAAAGTTCACCACGCCGATCTCGGCGGTGTTGATGAAGTTGAGGCTGAAGGCGGGCTGCACACGGATGCGCCAGTCGACGGGACGATACGCGGTGTCGCCACGAAACAGATCGAATGACGTACGAATCACGGTCACGGGGAGCGCCTGGCCGCCGCGGCCAAAGAAGGCTTCGCTCTGCGCCCGTTCGGTTGACACGCCGCTCGGCACCGGAACGTTGCGGCCCTCAAACAGCGAATCGCTGACACCCGTAAAGGTGAAGAAGGTCCGTTGACCGACGATCGGCCGATCGCCTTTCAGGACGTTCTGGTTGTACGGATCCCACCATGTCCCGGACACGTACGGATAATCGCCGCCGGCACCGTACCGATCCCAATCCGGCATCGTCAGGTTCCAACGATCAGGAACTCGCACGAAGACCTTCTCGGCGCCGGCGGGCACCAACGGCTCACCGCCTGCGCCTTCACGCGGTCTCACGGCTCGCTGAAATGGTGCCTCGGGTGCCTGAGGTGCGTACGGTGCCTGGGGGGTGGGTGCCGGTGCCAACGGTGCCAGGGAAAGAGTCGTCGTGACCAACTCACCTGGTCCGACGCGCAAGACGTCGCTCGTGAACGGCTGATACTGCGCGTGCGTGATCGCGATCGTGTATTCGCCGGGAGCGACATCAAGAAAACGAAACACGCCGTCTGCGCCCGCGATGGCCTGGCGCGTGCCGCCGATGGCCACCGGGCGTCCAGATGCAGCGCGGAGACGCAACTCGACCTGGGCGCCGGGCACGGGCCGGCCCGCGTCGTCGATGTCCGTTCCCTCGTGGGGACGGCCGATCGCATCTGTGATCCCGAGCAGTCGCGGCGCACGTACGCGGAGATCCCCGACCCGAGCGCGCATCGGCACGAGTTCGTGGAGTACGAGGGGTACTACCACGAGCTTCACAACGAGGCGCCGG
>JALDXK010000169.1:0-10668 GCA_032155105.1 Acidobacteriota bacterium | reverse complement strand
GGATGTTGAACAGGCCGACCTGGATCTTGCCGGCGAGGTCGGGCAGCTCGTTGATGGCGAAGATGCTGCGATTGGCGCGGGGCAGCAGGCCGAAATGCATCGACAGCTCGCTGCCGAGCTGCAGGCCGCCCTTGGCAGCCTTGATCGGATCGATGTCGCCGATCATGTCGGCAATCGTTACGTCCGGCGTCGCCAGCTTTTCTACGTAGCGCGCCTCGCGCGGCAGCCAGCGGATGGGCAGGTTGTCGCCTTCGGCCCTGACGCGGTTCTGCCCGAACGCCGACAACGGCGCGATCGGGTCGTCGTTGATCTCGCTCTCGGGAATGACCGGCAGCCACTCGTCGAGCAGGGAGGTGAGCGCCCGCAGGATGCGCGTCTTCGCCTGCCCGCGCAGGCCGAGCAGGATGAAGTGATGCCGCGCCAGGATGGCGTTGACCAGCTGCGGCACGACAGTGTCGTCGTAGCCGATGATGCCCGGGAAGAGCGGTTCCTTGCGCCGCAACCGGTCCGAGAGGTTGTCGCGCACCTCGTCACGGACGGTCCGGCGCTTGATCTCGCCGCGCGCGATGGCCGCTTTCAGTTGTCCGAGGGTATCAATGCGTGGAGATGACGACATATTTCTATTATGACTCTTGATGGCGGCAAGCGGTCCTGGCTGAATTAACAGGTTATTCGTCGCGTCGGCGTCAGTGCGCGCTTACGCGCGAGCAGGTATCTCGTTCCGCTCGCGTCTCCGCTCGCCGGACCAACGTCGCTCGGCGCACCAAGCGCCCGGCGAACTCGCCGGCACGCCTTGGCCTCAGCGCCTGCCCCAGCCTCCGCTCCGTTTGTCGGTCAAAAGATCTGTGTCGGCTCGGTCGAATGCGAGCTGCACGAGATACCTGCTCGCGCGACGCGCCTGGAGCGAGCGTGATTCTCGCGGTTCATGTCATGCGTCCAGACTTGTCATCCAAATAGTAACGCGTGTTGTTGCACTGCACGGCAGGGTTCCGGGAGGGTGAACCCGAGAGAGCAGACGAAATCCGCGCGCGTAAGCGCGCGCGCGAGACGAGGCCCCATTGTTGATGTTACTCTGCGGCTCGTGAGCCGTCGCCGCCCGCCAGTGTTCGATGCCGATCGTCGGCTGGTATTCGCGCACCGTGGCGGCGCGCTGCGGGCGCCGGAGAACACGATGGCGGCGATCGACAACGGCATGCGGCTCGGCGCCGACGGGCTCGAAATCGACGTGCAGCTTTCGGCCGACGGCATCCCCGTCGTCATTCACGATCGCACGCTCGATCGCACGACCGATCACACCGGTCCGGTCCAGGCACTGACCGCGTCGGCACTCGGCGCCGTCGATGCCGGCTTCCACTTCAGGCGTGGCGACACCTATCCGTTTCGCGGCCAGGGGATCGGCGTGCCGCTGCTCGATGCCGTGCTCGACAAGCACCGCGACGCCCGCATCATCATCGAGATGAAAGGCGGTGAGCCCGACCTCGCCCGCGCGGTGGCCGCGTCGGTTCGCCGGGCCGATGCGGTCGAGCGGATCTGCGTCGGGTCGTTCTATCAACCGTCGATCGACACCTTGCGCGCCGAGCACCCTGAGATCGTCACCAGCGCGTCGCAGGAAGAGGCACGCTGGATGCTGCATCGCTCGTGGGTGCGGTGGCCCTGGACGCGCGAGCGGCCGTACTGCGCCTTCCAGGTGCCTGAACGCGCCGGGCGCATGCGCGTGGTCACGCCGGCGTTTCTCCGCCACGTCCACCGCGAGGGTCATGCGGTACAGGTGTGGGTGGTGAACGAGCGTGCAGATACGCACCGGTTGTTCGATTGGGGCGTAGACGGGATAATCACCGACGTTCCCGATCTTGCCGTGGCCGCTCGTGACGAGTGGGCGGCGAGATCCACCGGCAGCGCCGCCACAGATGACCCCACCGACGCTGAATGATGTGTATGTCGCCCGCGAGCGGATTGCGCCGCACCTGTCGCGCACGCCGCTGCTGCGCCACCCGCTGCTGGACGAGGCCACCGGCCTCACCATCTGGGTGAAGCACGAGAATCACAACCCGACCTGTGCGTTCAAGGTCCGCGGCGGCCTGAACCTCGTGGGCGCCATGACCCCCGAGGAACGCGCCAAGGGCATCGTCACCGCGAGCACCGGGAATCATGGGCAGTCGATCGGGCTGGCGTCGCGAATCCATGGCGTGCCCTGCACGGTGTTCGTGCCGGCCGGCAACAACCCCGAGAAGAACGCGGCGATGCGCGCGTACGGCGCCACGGTTGAAGAGGGCGGACGTGACTTCGACGAGGCCCGCGAGCGCTGCGAGCAGCGCGCCGCCGCCACCGGCGCGCGCTACGTACACTCGGCCAACGAACCGTCGCTGCTGGCCGGTGTGGGCACCTACGCCCTGGAGATCTTCGAGGAATTGCCCCTGGCCGACGTGGTGTTCGTGCCGCTTGGCGGCGGCTCCGGCGCGTGTGGCCTGATCACGGTCCGTAACGCGCTCGGCTCGCGCGCGAAGATCATCGGCGTCGGCGCCACGAAGGCCGATGCCATCTACCGATCGTGGAAGGGCCCCCAGCGGGTCGTCGGCGAATCTGCCGATACCATTGCTGAAGGGATTGCCACCCGGGTTACCTTCGATTTGACGTTCGGCATTTACAAGCAATACCTGGATGACTTCATGCTGCTGACCGAGGACGAGCTCGCCGCCGGCGTGCGGCTCGCGCTCACGGCCACGCACAACCTCGCCGAGGGCGCGGGTGCGGCGGCGCTGGCCGCGGCTCACAAGCGGCGGGACGATCTGATGGGCCAGCGCGTGGTCTGCATCATGACGGGCGGCAACATCGACCAGGCCAAACTCAAGGCCATCCTCAGGTGACCACGCTCGACCGGCTCGATCGGTGGAAGGCTACCGGAGTCATCAGCGCCGATCAGCACCTGCTGCTGCAATCGCTGGTGCGACAGGATCGGTTGTCGCTGTTCGTCGAGCTGAGCGCGCTGCTCTACATCGGCGTGCTGTCGATCGTCGGCGGCCTGACCTGGACGTTCCGCGACTACGTTACCAATCTCGGCGACGCCACCATCCTGGCGATCCTTGCGCTGCTGGTTGGCGCGTCGTTTTACTACTGCTTCTCCCGCGCGGTGCCATACGACAATTCCGAGGTCGAGTCGCCGTCGCTCGTCTTCGACTACGTACTGTACTTCGGCTGTCTGGTGCTGTCGGCCACGCTCGGCTTCATCGAGACACGCTTCACGATCTTCCAGGGCTGGAGCACGCACCTGTTTCTCGCGTCGGTGGTGTTCGGCATCCTGTCGTACCGCTTCGACAACCGCTTCGTGTTGTCGCTGGCAATCTCGACGCTGGCCGGGTATCTCGGCCTCAAGATCGACGCGTTCGACATTGCCGATACCGACATCCTGCGCTTCACGGCGCTCGCGTTCGGCACCACCCTCGGCGGCCTCGGCGTGTGGCTGCACCGGCAGGGGATCAAGGCCCACTTCCTCGACACTTATCTCCACATCGGCGGCAACGTGATCATGATGGCCACCGCCTCGGGCGTGCTCGAGCCCGGCACCGGCCTGCTGTATCTCGCCGCCCTGCTGGCGCTGTCGGGCGCCGCCATCTACCTGGGTGTGCGCTTCAACCGCTTCGCCTTCGTGGCCTACGGATCGCTCTATGGCTACGGCGGCATCAGCGCGAAGCTGCTGGAGAACATCGGTGGTCCGACCGCGGCACTGTGGTATTTCCTGCTGACCGGCTCCATGATGGTCATCGCGCTGGTGGCGCTGGCGCGGACGTTCGGGCGGGAAGAATGAACACCTACAGCGACGAGCAGGAACGCAACATCCGCGTCATGCGCATGGTGCAGGACTGGCTGAAGTCCCGCCTGATCACGCAGGAACAGCGCGACCAGGTGGCGCCGGAGCTGCAGGTCGGCCTGCGCCGCACCAACATCTTCCTGCGCGTGACGATGTTCTTTTTTGGATTCCTGATCCTGCAGGCGTTCACCGGGCTGCTGGCCATCGGCCTGATGGCGGCCGAAGAAGCCGCGATCGTGCTCTGTGCGCTCACCGCGGGCCTCAGCTATTACATCGCGAACCTCCTCGTCACCCGTTACAACCTGTATCACTTCGGCATCGAAGAGGCAGCGGCGGTGGCCTCGGTCGGCTTTGCGATGGCGTCTGCCTGGCTCCTCGCTGCCGAGATCGCCGGGACAGGCAGCGGTGACGCCTCGTTGATCGCGGCGTTGCTCACCGGTTGCGTGGGCGCGTTCGTGATTTACATGCGCTTCGGCTACGTTTATGCCGCCCTCGCCTCGATGGTCTTTCTCGCGGTGATTCCGTTCGTGCCGGGCGACTCGGACATGATTCATCGCCTGGTCGCGGCCTTCTTCCTCGTCAGCATCTTTGCCGTCATGCGCTCGTTCAGGCGCAAGTTCGGCAGCGAGTTCCCCGGCGACGTCTACGCGATCCTCGAGGCCGCGGCGTGGATCGGCATCTACTTGCTGATCAATCTGCAGCTGTCGTCGTGGTTCTCACGCCCGGAGGATCGCGGCACCTTCTATTGGGCCACCTACGTGGCGACGTGGGTGCTGCCAATGGTCGGCCTGTGGCTCGCTATTACCGATCGCCACCGACTGATGCTCGACGTCAGCATCGTGATGGCGATCGTCACGTTGATGACGAACAAGTCGTATCTTGGCGCCGCGCGGCAGCCGTACGACCCGATCGCCTTTGGCGTGCTCCTGAGCGTGGTGGCCGTCGGGTTGAAGCGCTGGCTGGCGAGCGGAGCAGACGGTGCGCGCAACGGATTCATCGCCGAGCGGATCCTCGAGTCTGAGAAAGAACGCCTGGGCGTGGTGGCCACGGTGTCGGTGGTGCACCAAGGGCCGGTGGCGACGCACACGCATCCGCAACCCGCGGCGGCACCGCCGATTGGCGACGGCGGCCGCTCGGGCGGCGCCGGCGCGTCGGGCTCGTTCTGACAATGGCGGCCGGCCGCGTGCGCGGACGCGTGCTTGGCTTCGCCTTCTCCCTGACCGCGATCACCTATCTCGATCGGATCTGCATCTCTGCGGCAGCGCCGGCCATGATGGCCGAGTTGCACCTGACCGCGCTCGAGATGAGCGTGGTGTTCAGCGCCTTTACGCTGGCCTACTCACTGTTCGAGGTGCCCTCGGGGTGGCTCGGCGATGTGCGCGGCCCGCGGCGCGTGTTGACCCGGATCGTCCTGTGGTGGTCGGCGTTCACCATGCTGACCGGCGCGGCTCAGGGCCTGCGCTCGCTCGTCGTGATCCGCTTTCTGTTCGGCGCAGGAGAGGCCGGCGCGTTTCCCAACATGGCGCGCAGCCTGTCGCGGTGGTTCCCGCTGCGCGAGCGCGGTCGCGCCAACGGCGTGATGCTGCTCGGTTCGCGCGTCGGCGGCATGATCTCGGTGCCGCTCGCGCTGCTCGTGATCTCGTGGTGGGGATGGCGCTGGTCGTTCGTGGTGTTCGGCCTCACCGGTGTCGTGTGGGCGGCGGCCTGGCACACGTGGTATCGCGATCGCCCGGAGGACCATCCGGCGATCTCGCCCGAAGAAGTCGCGTGGATCCACCAGGACGATCCGACACGCCGTCCGCAGGCGCCCACGCCGTGGCGCGCGCTGTTCCGATCGCGCAACCTGTACGCCATCTGCGCGATGTACTTCGCGTTCGGCTACGGGTTGTACTTCTACTTCACATGGCTGCCGACCTACCTGATCACCGTGCTTGGCTTCTCACCGTTGGCCGGCGGCGCGTTTGCGGCGTTGCCGTTCCTGTTGGCCGGTCTCGCCGATCTGGGCGGAGGGTGGTTGACCGATCGCCTGTCGCGGCGTTTCGGCCTGCGCATCGGCCGCTGCTATCTCGGCACCGTGTCGTTCATGACCTGCGCGGTGCTGCTGCTGGGCTCCACGTTCGCGTCTGGCGCCGTCGCCAAGGCCGTGCTGCTCGCGATGGCGCTCGCGTCTGCCGATTTCGCCCTCAGTGCCGCATGGGCCGTGCCGCTCGACATCGCACCCGATCACGCCGGCGTGATGACGGGCTGGATGAATACGCTCGGCAACGTCGGCGGTTTGTTTGGCCCGCTGGTGATGGGGTACGCCGTGGACCAGTGGCAGTCGTGGACCATTCCGTTCTACATTGCAGCCGCCATTTACGCGGCCGGGGCAATGGCATGGTTGGCGATCGATCCCACCCGGCGGTTGTCAGCTCAGGAGGCACTATGAGGCGACTGGTTTGTGTGCTCGCAACGCTCATGCCCTTGACGGCCCACGCCCAGAACCCGAAGGGCGCGACCTATATCACCGCCGAGGATGTGCAGCTCGTGAACAAGAGTCCCGGTGTCGATCGCCAGCTCGTCAACGTCGACATCGGCAAGTCGAACCTCGCCGTCGGCGTGATTCATCGCGGAAGGTCTGGCGCGCCGCCGGCGGGCGCAACGGGTGCAGCGGGTGCAGCAGGTGCGGCGGCCGCGCCTCCGGCCCCCTGTGGCGAGAAGGCGGCGACGCCGCCCGCACCGGGTGGCGCGAGTGGCATCGCGCATGACGGGCAAACCGAGACCTACGTCATCATCTCGGGCGGCGGCACGCTGGTGACCGGCGGCCGCATCGTCAACGGCCGCCGCTCCGCGCCAGACAGCCAGGTCACGCGCGTGTTGAATGGGCCCTCATGCAGCGGCCCGATCGTTGGAGACGACGTGGTGCGACGGGTGGTGAAAACCGGCGACATCATCATCATCCCGGCGGGCGTGCCGCATGGCTGGACCGACATCGGCGATCACGTGGACTATCTCAGCGTGCGGCCCGACCCGGAGCGGACGATTCCGCAGCTCTACACGCATCCGTTGTTGAAGAAGTAATTCGGTTATCCGTGTCGGCGGCGGATGGCAATCAGGTCCTTGAGCATTTGAAATCCGTCGCCGATGCGGTTCACCGAGCTGCCGCCGTGATACCGGCAACACACCGGGAACTCGTCGATGCGCATCCCGAACGTGCGTGCGAGGTAGAGTGCCTCGACGTCGAAGCCGAAGCGGTTGCTCTCCGCGACGGCGAAGATCCTTTTCGCCGCTGCCGCCGTGAAGCCCTTGAACCCGCACTGCGTGTCGGTGATGCCCGGCAGGAGCACCAGCCGCACCACGACGTTGAACAGGCGGCTCATCAGGCCGCGGCCGGCGGGCGCCTGGCCCTCTTCGCGCGCGCCTGGCACCGTACGTGACGCGATCGCGACGTCCGCGCCGGCGTCGAAGCACTCCATCATCCTGGGCAGGTCCTCGATGGGCAAGGAGAGGTCGGCGTCGATGAAGGCCATGCGGTCGCCGGTCGCTTCCTGGAATCCGCGGCGGACCGAGAATCCCTTCCCGCGATTCTCGCCGTTGTCGAGCACACGGACGAGCGGGTGCGCCTTCGCAGCCTCGTGCGCTTCGCGGGCCGTCCCGGGGTCGCCGCCGTCGATCACGACGATGACTTCCCAGTCGAAGGGCTGATGGCGCAGGTAGCCGGCCACCTGCGCGATGGTCGCGCCGATGCGTCCGGTCTCGTTGTAGGCGGGGATGACCAGGCTGAGTAGCACGATTCTAATCGGCGGCTAATCTGTGTCTCATCGGTGGCCTATTCGATTCTCACACTGCCGTCGGCATTCACGAAGGCCTGATGCGGCGCCGACGGATCGATCCGGCCGCCGAGAATCCTGTAGATGATGTACTTGTCCATCGTCGGGTGCGCGCCGTCGAAGTTGACGCGGATGTCGCGCAGCACCGGCGCCCGCGCCGCCAGTTCGTAGGACGCGATCCGCATTGTGCGATACGGCGGGTACTTGAAGAACGCCGTCGACTGTTCGATGCGGCCTGGCTGCAGGAGCACGATGCCGGCCAGCAGCACGGCGCCAACCGCGTTCAGCGCCAGCCGGTGCGGGATCGCGGCGATGGCCATGCCGTAGGTCAGCACCATCGCGGTGGTGAGGGTGAGGAACCAGTAGCTGTCGAAGCCGCGCGTCCACGTGGCGAAGAGCAGCGTGGCGGCGGCGAGGCCACCGATCGACACCGCGAGCACCAACGGCTCGCGACGCCACCGCCACAGAAGGATCACGCCGGCGATGAGCGTCGGGATCTGAAACCGCCACGAATCGGACTGACGCACGAGCAATTCACCGGCGCCGTTGACGATCGCGCTGTAGCTGCGGTCGATGCGGAAGGCTTCGACATTGGCCATGTTGCTGATCGCGGTGGCCGGCCCCATCGGCGCGGCCGGGTCGCGCATCACCGCGATGAAGTACGGAATTTGCAGGATGAGGATGACGCCGGCAATGAGCGCAGCCGTGGCCCCAGCATTCTTGAACCGCTCTTGCAGCGACAAACCTTTAGGTTTGTCGTCAGATCGACGGACCTGAAGGTCAGATCGACGGACCTGAAGGTCCGTCGCCGCAAGAGGAGCATCCTGCAGCGACGAACCTTTAGGTTCGTCGTCGATCGAAGCTAAAGGTTTGTCGGTCCTGAGGATCGAGGCGACCAGCAACGGCGCGGCCACGAAGATCGCCGACAGGTGGGCCTGCACCGCGCACCACGCGAACATCGCCGTCACCGCGATCTGCCATCGCGGTGGCCGGTCGCCCAGGCTCAACGCCATCGCGGTGGCCATCTTGACGAGCGCCGCGGCCACTGGCGGGTTCCAGATCACCGACGAAATCGCGATGTCGAATGGCGCCGACGCGATCACCAGGCACATCGCGAGCGCGAGGAACGGACCCACGCGTCGCCACAACACCAGCAGCAGCCACGCGTCGGCCGCGGATTGCAGCAGCGCCACGGTGAGGCCGCCGGCGTGCGGCAGGAAGTCGGTGAACGGCCCGACGAGATTGCGCCCGAGCCATAGCAGCCAGTAATACACCGGCCCGAAGCCGCGGCCGCCGGCGGTGCTCGGCGCGCCGGTGAGCGGCAGCTCGGTGATGCCGCCGAGGGCGATCGTCCAGTCGCGCGTTTGCTCGCCGAGCATCAGGAACGTGTCGGCGATGTCGTAAACGCGAATGTAGAGGACATACAGAAAGAAGATGGCCGCGACGGCCATCCGAGCGGAGCGCTCACTCATCTGCGCAGCGATTGTCTCACAGCGGTGAAGACCGCGTCGTACATCTTCGGCGTGACTACCCCGGTGTTGGTGTTCTGGCGCGACGGGTGATACGCGCCGATCACCGTGATGCCGTCATGGATCCACGTCGCGCCGTGCCCGAATACCGGGCGTGGCCGCGGAATGGTATCGCCGTTGAGCGCCAACAGTTTCAACCAGGCATCCCACGCAATCTTGCCGAGCGCGACCACGACCTGGAGACGCGGCAGGTGCGCGACCTCGTCCTGCAGGTGCACCAGGCAGCGATCGATCTCTTCGGGCAGCGGCTTGTTCGAGGGAGGGGCGCAGCGGACCGCCGCCGCGATATACGTGTCGGTCAGCGTCAAGCCATCGTCGGTACGCTGCGAGGTCGCGATGTTCGCGAAGCCGGCGCGCTTCAGGGCGGCCATCAGGAAGTCGCCCGACGCGCCCACGCCGTCGCCAGTGAACACGCGGCCGGTGCGGTTGGCGCCGTGCGCGGCAGGCGCGAGCCCCAATATAAGTAGTCGGGCCTGCGGATCGCCGAAGCCCGGCACGGGCCTCGCCCAGTAAACGTCGTTCCTGAACGAGGCCTTCTTAATCCGGCCTATTTCCTGGCAATAGGACCGCAGCCGTGAGCAGCGATCGCAGCGAATGATGGCCGTTCGAACGGCCGACAGTGAGGTGGGGCGGGACACCCGGGACGCGCTCATGTGTAATCGTTGCAATATGTTACAAGCGGCCGGTCTCCGCCCGTTGCTTTCAATTGTGGACTCATCCCGCTAGAATGGTTTGATTGTCCATTAGAAGAAGCGCCCCATATAAGGAAGGCCGGCGAAGACCATGAGGAATACTGCTCCTACCGATGCCGCCCAGCTCGAGGCTCTCGAGACTCGCGAGTGGCTCGATTCCCTGGAAGATGTTCTCAAGCATGGCGGCCCGGCCCGAGTCGGGACCCTGTTGAAAGAACTTGGCATTTACGCCCAGAAGCGGGGCGTGCGACTGCCGTTCACGGCGAACACTCCCTACATCAATTCGATCAATGCCGATGAGCAGATGCCCTACCCGGGCAGCCGCGAGATCGAGCGCCGCATCAAGAGCCTGGTTCGCTGGAACGCTATGGCCATGGTCGTCCGCGCCAACCGCGTCGAAGACGGCATCGGCGGTCACATTTCGACGTTCGCCTCGTCGGCCACGTTGTACGAGGTGGCCTTCAACCACTTCTTCCGCGGCCGCGACAATGGTAACGAAGGCGACGTCGTCTACTTCCAGGGCCACGGCTCGCCTGGCATCTACGCGCGCGCGTTCCTCGAAGGCCGCATCTCGAACGAGCAGCTGGTGAATTTCCGCCGCGAGCTGGCGGACGGCGGCGGCCTGTCGTCGTACCCGCACCCGTGGCTGATGCCGAACTTCTGGGAATTCCCGACCGTGTCGATGGGCCTCGGCCCGATCATGGCGATCTACCAGGCGCGCTTCAACCGCTACCTCGAAGACCGCGGCCTCAAGCCGAAGACCGACTCGAAGGTGTGGGCGTTCCTCGGCGACGGCGAGACCGACGAACCGGAGTCGCTCGGCGCCATAACGC